>CAJMDR010000232.1 GCA_905212215.1 uncultured Porphyromonadaceae bacterium | reverse complement strand
CGACGCCTTGAACGGCGATGCTATTGTATTGCCGTTGTCGTCGGTGGCGAAATAGACCAGACCGTGATACTCCCGTCCGTTGACCCTGCCGTCGGTCTGCTCACACCTTATATCATAAAGACCGAGTATGGCGTTATACTCGCCAATGGACTGGAACTTGTAGCGCATACCCACCATCTTGACCGTGTTGGCAACCTGTCGCTTTATGTCGCCTGACGGGTCAATCTTCCTTATCGGCATATCGGGAGTTATCTTTTGTCGTTCTGCGGTATGCAGCCCATATTTCCTCTCCAGCTCACGGGTAACCTCCTTGCTGCGGTAGAAATTGTTCCTGTCGGAGATACAGGAGCCGTCGGGACGGACGCGGAGTGCGACGATATGAATATGGTGGCGGTCGATGTCGGCGTGTTTCACTATTATATAAGGCATATCGGAAAATCCCATCTTCTCCATATACTCGTGGGCAAGCTGCGTGTATTGCATCTCGCTCAGACGGTCGTCGGGATGGGGATTAAGGGAAATGTGCATCATCGTTTTCTCGGCTCTGGTATGCTGTGGCATCCTCGAAAGCCCGGTGGATATTGATATTGCCAGAACCGTCATTGTAGATTTTGTTGGTGTCGAGGACACGACCTTTCTCCTTGTTAATTTTTTCGCCGTTATATACAATCGCTCCGTATAGTGAGCTTCCTAAAGAGATTTTTGCAACCATCGGGCATCGAACTCTCTGGCGAGTGCGACAATCTCGCGGTTTGTTCTCACAAGCTCCACCGTCTTTTGCTCCAGTTTGTAGAGCGCGCTCATCGCTTTCTTCTCGGTGAAATTCTCTCTGAGCGTCCTTACCAGCGTGTCATATTCCACCACCAATGTACGGTAGTCGGAATTGAGCGAGGACAGCTTGTCGATGAAAACACGGGTATCTTCATCAACGACAAAGACCTTGAAAGGCTTTCCAAGCAGCACGCTTTTGATGAATGAAGCCTTGTTGATTGCGCCGGATCTCTCGAAAAGGGAGAGAAAGGCTGCGTTTTCCGCAGCGTCGAACCTTACGACGTAGCGGTGGACGGACGGGTTGATTTTGTGAGGCCGTCCGCCCTGATTGAAGTTCTGTTTCATTTTTAGGGATAAAATTTAGTGGTAATTGAAGGTTGCCGACCGCAGGTTTCCTCATGGGTGTTTCGACTTCGGAGAAACACCGGCTCCATGCAATGGCAAGGGTTTCGGGGCACAATCACGGTTACGAGTGCCCCGGAACATACCTTGCCATGCACGTTTGTGCATCTGAACTGATAATGAGAATAGTGTAATCGGAACCCGCCTTGAATGTTGTACGCAATGTGTACGCAAACAGTGGCGGGACATAATATCGGTGCCGATTCATACCGATATTATAATGGTGCGCAGTCCTTGAAACGGCGGTCTATGAGAAAACGACCGTGTGTGTCGGCTCCCGCAGATATAACAATTCGGCGGGGTCGTTAAGTTTTTACCGTGAAAAAAGTGGGGAAAAGTTGGGCAACTTTGCAGAAAGGTTGGGAAGTGCCTGACAATCAGAAATCTTTTCTGACACAGCCGTCGTTCTACTTGCACAGAGGCTCAAATGCCGGAGGCGACAACGCCGAGACATTCGGGCGTTCAGACAAATGACCGTTCAAAGGTTCAATCAAATGTTTGTAGGTGTGTACGAACCTTTGTTTGCTTGTTTGTTTGAGCAATCAATCAAATGTTTGTTTGAATATCCGTTCTAACGCTCGTTTGAACAATCAATCAAACAATCAATCAAATGTCCGTTTGAGCATACGTTCTAACGCTTGTTTGAGCAATCAATCAAACGATCAATCAAATGTTTGTTTGATCATACGTTCTAACAATCATTTGAACAAACATTCAAACAAATATTCTAATGCCCCGTCTGTAAACAAGCCGATTCACGGAAACGGGGCAGCCTGACCCGGACACGGTTATCAAGCCGGGCGGAGAATGGTGGCGACACCAGATCAATTCAATTTCCAAATTTAATCCCATCCAATTATGAGCGATACAATCTATGTCGCCTTCGCTACCCAGAAGGGTGGCGCGGGCAAGTCCACCCTGACCGCTCTTGTGGCGAGTTATCTCCGCTACGTTGAAGGGGTGGAAGTCGCGGTCATAGACTGCGACAACACACAACACTCGATGAATGTCTATCGGGAACACGACCTGCTGGTTACAAACGAGAATCCCCGTCTCAAGCGCATCATGCACAAGTTCTACCTTACCCACAAAATCAAGCCTTATCAAATTCTTATGACCTCGCCGGGCGACGCGGTGAAAGTGGCGGAGGATTTTATAAAGGCGGGTAACAATCCGAAAGTGGTATTTTTCGACATCACGGGAACCATAAACAACCGTGATATTGTAACCCTAATCGCCAAGATGCACTACATCTTCGTGCCGATAACGACCGAAACCGGGGAAATGGCAAGTTCAATTTCATTCGCCAACAATGTCTATAACCGGATGATCACAACCGGCCAGTCAAGCATCCGGGAGATGCGCCTTGTCTGGAACAAGGTCAACTCACGCGACAAGCCCCGCCTGTGCGAGATTATCGACAACTACATGGAGAAACTGGGACTAAGCTCCCTCGACACCGTGCTTGTCAAAAGCAATAAATTCGAGAAGGACGGTATGGAGACCGGCAACGGGGCGATATTCCGCTCCACGATGCTCCCTCCCGACAAGCGTCTTCTGAAAGGTTCCAACCTTGAAGAACTGGTGAAGGAAATCCGTTCAATTATTAAGGTTTAGGCGTATGGCAAAGAAAAAGACCGATGAATTTGACGCCGACGGCTTCATCGAATCTGTAAGGGCTTCGTCCGTGCCGACATATCACACAGCTGCGGACAGTCAGGCACCAAATGCACCTCCTATAAAGGAGGACATAAGCCCAAGCCCCGAAACGTATGATGATTACGATGCTGAACGGGAGGCGAGATATTCTGAACTCAACATGACCGCAGATGAGATTGACTTCATAAAGAAATTCATCGCCGACGGCAGGTTCCGCAGGGTATCGCGCAACGGCAGGCAGGTTTTCATCAGGGAGCGGCACCTCTCCATGATCCTCGGCATACTCGGTATGCTCGATGAGGAAGCCAACATCTCAACCTATATAGATAAGGTGCTTACCGAACATTTCAGAAAATACTATCCCATCATTCAGGGCATATCCAAGAAATGCCCCTCAAAAATTCTATAATAAATGGTACATACAAAATTCTGTGACCTCCGTACCTGCAATAAGATGAAGGGTGCGGAACCGACCATAGCCCCTGACAACAAGAAAGTCAGGGCATATTCGGACAACTATCTGGCTCCGTCGAATGTCGGGGCGCGCAAGGGGATATTCGTTCCCCGCGAGCTGGTTAACAAGCTCTCCAAACTGGTATCCCTTTACGATGTCGAGGGTTTGACAATCGGTGCCTACGTCACCAACATCCTTGTCCGCCACCTTGTGGAAAACCGGGATGTAATCAACGAACTGTCCTCGCTGGGCGAGAAAACCGTGGAGCTATGACAGGCACTTCACTTTTCCTGCTCGGTGTGGTGGCTCTCTCAAATATCGGATTTTTAGCGTATCTCCTGCTTGACCGCAACAGGAAGATGCGTCCTCCGGCTGACAAACCGCCTGAAGATGCTCCCGCAGAGGATCCGCTCCCTCCGGCACCTGATACACCGACACCACGGTCGATGGTCGGCAAAAGCAAGTTCAACATAGATGATGAGCTTGAATCGCGCATAGACCGTCTGGTTGACAACGCTTTTGACCGCAACATACGCCGCATAAAACTGACTATGCTGGGCGATGTGCACCTGAACGATGTTGAGTTTGGCGATGAAAGCTCGGCAACGACAGCCGCCCCGACCGGGAATGAGATTCGGAAGGACAATCCTCCGATGCAGGAACAGCCCGTGAAAAATGCTCGCATGACACCGGAACAGGAAATGTCGGCGTTTGAGGATGTCCGCATCGAGGATGTGGAGCCGGATACTGTTTCAGCTCCGTCAGCGACAGGGGCGACGATGGAGGATATTGAGGAATCCATCAGTACAGCCGTCGATCCCGATGCCACTCCCGAAGATAAGGCAAAAGCCGGAAAGGTGCTTGAACCTCTCATGGATACCAACCTTATGGAAGGTCTTATGTCATACGAGGAAATCTACAAGGGCATACAGTCCTGTATGACTGAGCTGCTACGGGAGAATATCGCCGACAAACAGGCCCGGAAGCCTGACGGAAAGGGAAAGAAAGCTCAATCCGTTAAAAATCCAGCCCCGGAGAAACACACCTCCACTTTCAAAATCGCTGCCAA
>CAJMDR010000231.1 GCA_905212215.1 uncultured Porphyromonadaceae bacterium | reverse complement strand
GGTTGGGAGCCCCCTCGTTGTGACGGGTCTTGAGAGGTATGCCGAGCCGATGAGCCTCAGTCTCCAGGTCAAGCATGAAGGCCTCTACTCTGGCAGGGATGGCGCCGAAGTAATGATCCTCAAGCTGCTGATTCTTTGCCGATTCATGCCCCATGAGGGTGCGTCCTGTCAGGGCAAGATCCGGTCTTGCGGCGTAGAGTGCCTCGTCGACAAGGAAATATTCCTGTTCCCAGCCAAGGTTCGAGACTACATGCTGCACCTTGTCGTCAAAAAGCTTAGCAACTTTGGTGGCAGCTTTGTCCACGGCGCTTAGAGCACGCAGCAAAGGAGTCTTGTAGTCAAGGCTCTCGCCGGTATAAGAAATGAAGATGGTGGGGATACAGAGCGTGCCACGCAGGATGAATGCGGGTGACGAGATGTCCCAAGCCGAATATCCTCTGGCCTCGAAAGTGTTGCGGATACCGCCGTTGGGGAACGAAGATGCGTCGGGTTCCTGCTGTACCAGCAGTTTGCCGGAGAACTCTTCTATCACGCCACCTTTTCCGTCAAGTTCGATGAAGGCATCGTGCTTTTCGGCGGTTGTCTCTGTCAACGGCTGGAACCAGTGGGTATAGTGCCTTGCGCCGTTGTCAATAGCCCATCGTCTCATGCCGTCGGCCACGGCATCGGCCACATCGCGCGGCAGAGGCTCGCGGTTGTCGATGGCGTTTACGAGAGCGCGGTAGGTGGGCAAAGGAAGATATTCATACATTGTCTTGCGGTTGAACACCAGGGAGCCGAAACTGCGGCTCGGCCGTTCTTCCGGCTTTTTCACTGTCTGCACAGGGCGGTTGGCAGCTTCTTCCACTGCCTTGAATCGTAATGAAGTAGTCATCTTTTCTGATTTTACCTGTAGAGAAAAATATTTGATGTTAGTAATAATTTACGTGGTTGGCACCTATACGGAGCTTTCTTGCCTTTCCGTAACGGCGTATGATGTAAATGCCTTCCGGCAGTGAAAACTGCCTGTCAGGGCAATTGTAGAGGCTTATGAGGCATCTCCCGTCAAGGGTATAGACACCATCTGAAGGTGAGGATACTCTTTCTGCCTCGATCTGTCCCACACCGTTCAGGGTGACAGTGACAAGGCATGAAGTACGCAGTTCGTTCATGGCGCTGTCAGTGGCGACGTGCCATATCCTGGCGGTACCTGTGGACAATGCCCTTACCAGCCCCAAACTGTCGACGAGAGCTATAGTCGGATTGTCGGAAACCCATCGTGAGGAGATTATGGGATTTACCGTTATAGGCCTTGGTGCCACAAGAAGCGATTTTGAGTCTATGGCCATTTCCAGAGTATTTTCTCCGTTTGCGAGATAGCTGTAATCTATTGTGTCGCATCGCGAGAATGGACTCCATCCCGCCGAGGAGGTATAGGCGCTTTTTGATTTCGCAGGGACATAAAAACGCACTGCATCAGGAACGACTGAGAATGCTTCTTTACCTAAAGTCGGTGGAACAGAGGAGAGTGTAAAGATATCATTAAGGGCGTTGCAGGCATCGAAAGCCCATGAACCGATGGATTTCATTGCGGGCGGCAATACTATTTTTTTCATGTTGATACAGCCGCCAAACGCCTCCTGCTCTAATTTCTCAACTCCTGATGGAAGGTTGGCCTCACGCAATGACCAGCAGGCATAAAAAGCTCTTGAGCCTATCTCTTTCAGCGATTCGCTAAATTCCACACGTTGCAGCATCATGCAGGAAGCAAATGCTCCAGTACCTATCTTTCGCACTCCGGCACCGAGATTGATGCTGCGAAGCCATCCGTCCTTGAAAACTGTTTCGCCGATTTCTTCTACGGAGTCCGGTATGCTGATGAATTCAATTGGAGCTGAAGAAAATGCGGAAGACCCTATGCGGCGTATTCCCTTAGGGAGCACTATTTCCGTTATGCCTGTCATGTAGCATAACCTGTCGGGTATCTCTTTCAGTCCTTGAGGAAGAATTAGAGATGTCAGTTCCATATTTTCGCTGAAAGCACCTTTGTCAATTGAAGTTACTCCTTCGGGTATGATAAGTGATTTAATCGTAGTCCAGCGGAAAGCATCTTCGCCTATCTGTTTCAGATTCTCCGGCAATGATATTGACCGTAGGAAATGGTTTCCATGGAATGCTTCGTCGCCTATCTTGGTCACTGTTTTGGGAACGGAGTAAGTTGTCGCATCGCGTCCTGCACCATAGAGTAAGAGTGCATCTCCTTGCTTGTTGAACAACACACCGTCAATATCGCAGAAAGAATGGTTCCCTTTTTCTACGGTTACATTTTTCAGTTTTTCGCAATTATTGAATGCTGTGGACGAAATGCTGTCGGTGGCTGCCGGAATAGTGATGTTGGTGAACGCCGAGCACATGAAAAAAGCGCCTGGCCCAATGACCTTTAGTGCCGGAGGCAACGTAATGCCCTTCAGTGCCGGACAGTAATTAAATGTCTCAGCCTCAATTTTCTGCAATGTCGGAGGAAGAGCGACGGTTTCAAGCGAGGTACATGAAGAAAAGGCCTTCGCACCCAACCTTACAAGAGAAGCAGGCAGGAAAGCTGATTTCAGGTCATAGCAGGTGGCAAAGGCCTCTGCGCCTATTACCGTCAGTGATGTCGGAAAACTTATGTTCGCGACATTGCTGCCGTAGAAAGCTCCTTCGCCAATTTCCGTCACTGTGGAAGGGATGGTGTATTCTCCTGCCAAGGCTCCGGGAAACGCTACAAGCTTTGTGAGGGTTTTATTGAACAGCACACCTGCGGAAGAGGTGTACCAGTTGTTATTGTCATCAACTGCTATGGCCTTTAAATGGCTGCAACCTGCGAACGCTTTTTCGCCTATGTATGAGACTGTTGACGGCAATGTAAATGCCGTCACCCTGTGGTTATAGGCGCAAGCCTCGGCGCCGATAGCCGTCAGCGTATAGCTTTTGCCTTTGTATGAAACGGTCTGAGGTATGGCTACATCGCCCCCTCCCGTTCCGATAAAGCGCACAAGCTCCGCTCGGAAGGAGTTTTCCGTTATAACCCTGCAACGGAAAATTCCGGCATCGAAAAGGTCACCTTCCGCTGAATATGCCTTGAATGATGGTAGACACAAGGCAAGCGCCATCAGGAATAAACGGATGGTACGATGGCGTCCGATTAGCAAATTGCCATTTCTCATGTAACTTTTGTAACTTTCAATGGAAAAGTTCCAGAACCAGGTAGTGGTCCGGAACTCTCCATAAACTTGTTTTATTGTCTTGCCTTTATGCGCTCCATGGCGCGGCGGGCATTTTCTTCGGGGTTGAAGGCAGTGAGGCGGAAGTATCCTTCGCCGCTGGGGCCGAAACCGCTGCCGGGCGTGCCTGCGACCTGGCATTCCTCCAGAAGCCAGTCGAAGAACTGCCAGGAGGTCATGTTCTCCGGAGTCTTTATCCAGACGTAAGGAGAGTTGACGCCTCCCACAACCTTGTGCCCGGCATCGAGTAGGGCGGATCTCATTATAGAGGCATTGCGGAGATAATAGTCTATGTTTTCTTTCAGCTCTGCCTGTCCTTTAGGTGAATAGGTTGCTTCTGCAGCACGTTGTGTAAGATAACTGGCACCGTTGAACTTGGTAGTCTGTCGACGCAGCCACAGTTTATTGATGCTTACCTTATCTCCTTTAGCATCCACGCCATACAGTTCTTTCGGAATCACGGCATATCCGAGGCGTATGCCGGTAAAGCCTGCTGTCTTTGAGAAACTGCGGAACTCAATGGCACATTCCCTTGCACCCTCTATTTCGAAGATGGAGTGCGGCACATCGTCTTCGGTGATGAAGGCTTCGTAAGCGGCGTCGAAGAGCAGGAGCGCTCCATGGTTGCGGCAATAATCTACCCAAAGTTTCAGCTGGTCGCGGGTAAGCGTGGTGCCTGTGGGATTATTGGGGTAGCAGAGGTAGATGATGTCAGGATTGGTCTTCGGCAATTCGGGTACGAAGTCATTGTCGGCCACGCAGGGCAGATATTCAATGTTGCTCCAGTTACCGTCAGGGAGAAGGTTTCCGCTGCGGCCTGCCATTACGTTTGTGTCGACGTAAACCGGGTAAACAGGATCTGTTACTGCCACGCGGTTTCCTATTGCAAGGATGTCGCCTATGTTACCTGTATCGCATTTGGCACCGTCGCTGACGAAAATCTCGTCAGTGTCCACGGTCACGCCAAGCGGTTTGAAGTCCACCTCGGCAATTTTCTCAGTGAGAAATGAATAACCTTGTTCCGGGCCGTAGCCACGGAAAGTCTGTCCGTCGGCTTCGTCGTCGGCTGCCTTGTGGATTGCTTTTACCACTTCGGGAGCCAATGGGCGGGTGACGTCGCCAATGCCCATGCGTATGATT
>CAJMDR010000230.1 GCA_905212215.1 uncultured Porphyromonadaceae bacterium | reverse complement strand
CTCTAAAGAGCAGTTCGACTCTGCTATGGACTACTACAACACCCTCCCCCGCATCGCCTGCTAATCCCATCCACCCTCCCAGCAGGTGATGCACTCTTTATTATATTCATATATGGCGGCTTTAAGCCGGCCCGGTTGTTGCAAATTACCATTTAATATCTTGAGACCATGAGTAAGGACCAGACAGTATTGTTCCATGAGACCGTATTCGTTCCAATCCATTCGCGTCGGCTGGGTGTAAGCTTAGGCATTAACCTGCTGCCGCTTGACGGCAAAGTGTGCTCTTACGACTGTCTGTATTGCGAGGCAGGCTACAACAAACAGGGAACAGGTACCACAGGCCTCCCGGAGGCACGACAGGTGGCCAAGGAACTGGAAACCAAGCTGCAGAAAATGCAGAAGGAAGGCAAACTGCCCGACTATATCACTTTCTCCGGAAACGGCGAACCTACCATGCATTCGCAGTTCGAGGAGATAGTGAAAAGCACTGTCGCTTTGCGCGACAAATATGCTCCCAAAGCAAAAATTGCAGTGCTCACCAATGCTACCCGCCTAGGCGACAAATGGGTTGTGCGTGCCCTCGGCATGGTGGATGAAAACATTCTGAAACTTGACTCTGCGGTGCGCGAGACGCAGATGCGCCTGAACCGTCCTTCTTCGCGTCGCGACAACAGCTCCCGCATTATTGAGAATCTGCGTCAGTTCCGCAACGTGGGAATCATCCAGACGATGCTGGTGAGGGGGTACCACTTCGGGAAACGTATAGACAACACTACGGAAAAGGAGATAGATGCACTGATAGAGGCTTACCGCTATACGAGCCCCCGTCGCATTCAGCTTTACAGCATAGACCGCAGTACTCCTTGCGAAACGCTGGAAGAGGTGCCGATGGAGGAGCTTGAAGAAATAGGAAAGAGGATAACAGAAGCTACCGGCATCGAGGTGCAGGTAAGCTGAAGTTGTTTTTTGGAATTATTGGTTGATGTGCCGGCGCATTTTTTGTGCCGGCTTTTTTATGCTTCTGCAGGGCCGGTATTTTAGCCCTCAAGCAGAGGAGCAGAGGTTTTTCTTTTAAATAAGGGCGCAGAGGGTTTTTTTGAGAGCGCAGAGAGGTATTTTGACCTCACACAGAGAGGCCTAAAACACCCGCTCGGCGTGAGGAGAAAAAAATACCCCGCGCCTCACGGAGCAGGGTATCGCATAATCTAACTGTAAAGTAATGAAATGGATTATTCCTTTCTTTTAGCTTATGCTCGGAAAGATTCAGATTCGAGAAGAGGGAGGAGAGAGGTCTCTAATGTTTAACCTATCGAGGAGAGAGGTCTCTAATGTTTGAGGGGGCCATCAGGGCTTATGGGGCGGAGAGGGATCAAAAACACATTGAGGAGAGAACCATGAAACTGAAGGGGAGAAGGAATCCCTTGGTCAGTTGTGGGGTGGAGAGAGCTGCTTAGGACATTATTTTGCAAGGTCTGCCTGTTTGAGGAGAGAACTCGCTTTGTTTTCCTTTTTTGGGATAGCTCTGCTTTCTGGAGGAGAGAGGTCATTTATGATCAGTCTGTAGTATTGTGTGCTGAATGGTCTCTCCGCTCTGATTCCTGTAGGGATGGAACCGGCTGAAAGAGTGAGGGCGGAGGTGAGGTGCCTTCGCGTCGTGAGAGTGGTATGTGATTCAGCCGACCTGCATTCGTTATGCAAGCCGCCAGCTTTCCGTCTTGTCCGAGAGAGGATGAGAGTGATGGATTGCTTGTCATTCAGAGGCTGCTTTTGAGAGGTTACAGGCATTTTACTGCCTGGCAATAGTTATTTTGTAAAAATCTTACTTCTACTTCTTTCTACATCGAGAAATGGATGATGAAAAGCCAATTGGAATAAGACTTTGAGGCAAAGATAAGGGCAATTTGGAAAAACCGCAATAGCTGACCTCGGTTTTAGTTATTATTTAACCTTATTTAACTAATATGAACTAAATGTAGTTGTAACATTTAGGAGGTAATTGGGTTTATTTTGGGATGTATGATGTGTATAGTTTTTAAATGGATATTATATTTGCACGATAAACAAGTTTTTATAACTGTTTGCCAAAATGATTTACAGGATGGGGAATTTGGAAGAATCGTGCTCCTCAGGGGTTGTCGAGGCGGTTGATGATCATGGATGGGGAGATGCCGTACATACAGTGGAAGTCGCCCCGTTTGCATGGTTTGTTGCCGAAAACGGAGCATGGGCGGCATACCATGTCGAGGCTCACCACATCTTGCTTGCTCTGTTTCCAGCCCATAAATCCGCCGAAGGGATGTGTTGCCCCCCACACGCTCACCACTCGTGTGCCGACGAGGGAGGCGAGGTGCATGTTGGCGGAGTCCATGGAGATGACGGCGTCGCACTGGTGCATTAGTGCGAGTTCGGCGTGGAAGCCAATGCGCAGGTCTGCCATGTTCACCACATTGTCGTGGCTGAGGGCCCAGCGGCCTATGGTGTTCGATTCTTCTTTCCCGGCGCCGAAGATGAAGAGGCGGTATCCATTTCGAGCGGCGAGCGCATCCACTACCTGCTGCATCAGCTCGGGAGGATAGATTTTGCCACGGTGCATGGCGAAGGGGGCTATGCCAATCCATTTCTCGCCGGGCAGTTTCGGTGCTGCGACTTTGGCGTAGAGAGAGGGGTCGGGAGCATCGTTTTTCCAGAAGCCGGCGAAGGAGTCGGAATATGCCAATCCGGCGCGGAAGAGCACCTCGCGGTATCGGGCGCGCATGGAAGTGAGCGGCATCATCACCTTGTTGCGTGTGCGGGTGAGTGCGTTACGGCTTCGTCGTCCTTTGCGCAGATGCACCACAGGAATTCCGGCGAGGCGGAACCATGCTCCGAGGATGCGAGTGCGCAGCACATAGTGCATGTCGGCGAAGACGTCGGGACGGTATTTTTGTATCAGCTCCTTAGCAAGACGCCGCAGACCTGCCACACCCTTATATAAGGATGTGTCCACGGGGATTATGTGAAGGTTCTTCGGGGGCTGGAGCATGAACCCGGCGGCCACAGGACGGGTTACGTAGTAGAAGTCGCAGTCGGGATTCGCGGCGCAGGCGGAATATACCACCGGCACCGTCATAGCCACGTCGCCCAGGGCGGAGAAACGGCAGAGGAGAATGCTGCGCGGGTTTTCAGCTTTTTTTGGCATACAGCACCGGGTTGGTGTCGGCGTCGTTGTACATTTTCATCTGGCGGTAGACCTTCATGAACTTCTTTCCGGCGGCAATGTCGGCAAGGAGCTGGTCGATGGCAGTGGATAGGGCTTCGCGCTGCTGGAGGAGAATGTCAAGCTTACCGCGGCAGCGAATGTGGTGCTGCTCGTCGGCATCGGTGCGGTCAGCCTGTTCCGCCATGTGCCATATCTTCAGGGCGAGGATAGAGAGTCGGTCTATTGCCCAAGCGGGGCTTTCGGTGTTTATGGTGGCGTCGGGCAGCACGGCTACATCGGCGTATTTATTGCGGAAGAAGGAGTCGAGTTCCTCCACCATGTCTGTACGCTGCTGGTTGCTGGCATCGATGCGCCGTTTCAGCAGTAGCGCCTCGGCGGGGTCTATGTCCGGGTCGCGGATAATGTCTTCCATGTGCCACTGAGCGGCGTCAATCCAGCATTTGGCATATAATATAGCCTCCACGCTGTCGGCGGGATAGGGGGTGGGCACAGGGGCGTCAATGTTGTCGGTGACGTGATAGTCGGCCACACAGCGGTCGAAAATTTGGTTCGCGGAAGTAGCGAATGTTGAATCGTTTGGCATGATTGACGTAGGATGAGAGTTTTACATTGTGGCAAGGGTGATGACGCCGCAATATATGGTGCCGATGACATCGAAGACAAGCCCGATGATAACGAGAACCTGAGCTGACTTGTTGTAGGAGTCGCCGGAGAGGTTGTCGCCCATCATGTAAGCTTTGTTAGCGGAGCTTGCCTTTGAGATGCCTATAGCACCGAGTATGAGGCCTATGCAGGAGCAGAGACCGAGCACGGTGCAGATGATAGCCCACGGCATCCAGTTTGTGTGCTGTCGGTAAGGCTGTTGCGGCTGGAAGGGCTGCTGGAATGGTTGCTGATATGGCTGTTGCTCCTGATACGGCTGCTGAAATTGCTGTTGCTGTGGTTGCTGATACGGCTGCTGATAGCCCTGGTTTTCCTGCCTGTTGAAGTTGGCCTGGGTAGCTTCCTGCTCTTTGTTGATGTTGAAGCGCGAGGAACGGGGCTTGTTGTCGAACAGCGACTGCAACTCCGCAACCTGCGAGGCGGGCATCCAGTCCGACATACCGGCGCGCCAGACCATGGAGTTGGGGTTCAGGCCACGGCTGAGGAGTTCGTCGCGGGAGAAAGGGCCGGCCTGTTTGCCGTCTATGATTATATAGAAC
>CAJMDR010000229.1 GCA_905212215.1 uncultured Porphyromonadaceae bacterium | reverse complement strand
CGCCGGTCTTGAACGTGAGGTTCTTGCCATACATCCACGGAAGGGGCAATATCTGTTCCGTTTCGTATAGTGCGACAATCGTAACAATGGCATTGGGACGGGCACAACGCCATGCGAGTTCAAACGTCTCCTCGCCTCCGGCAACCTCAATCACGCGGTCGGCGCCACGACCCTCTGTCAATGTATTAAGGATTTCAAGGCATTCTGTCGGTTCGACAACATACACATCCGGATAATGCTGGCGCACAAATTCACGGCGACTCTCATCAGCTTCGCAAACGAATATTCTTCGAGGGTTATACAGCTGCACACATTCCAAAGTGCATAACCCTGTCGGTCCGGCTCCGATGATAAGCACCGTATCTTCCTCGGAAATTTCAGAAATCTTGGCAGCCCAATAACCGGTGGCGAGAATATCGCCGACAAACAGAGCCTGTTCATCGCTCACGTTGTTGGGAATCGGAGTCAGACCATTGTCGGCGTATGGCACACGGACATATTCCGCCTGACCACCGTCGATGCGACAGCCCAACATCCAGCCGCCGGAGGTGCAGTTGTTCACGTATCCACGTTTGCAATAGAAGCACTTGCCGCAGAACGTCTCGACATTTACGGCAACCCTGTCGCCCGGCTTAACCTTGGTAACCTCTGAACCGACTGCCTCAACGACGCCAACCAGCTCATGCCCCACAGTGATGCCTATCTCAGCCTGAGGCACAGCCCCGTGCAGAATATGGAGATCCGACGAGCAGATACTCGAAAGAGTCACCCTTACCACGGCATCCTTCCGATCCAAAATTTCCGGCTTCGGTTTCTCAATCAGCTCAAACCGCCCCGGCGCAATATATGTCAAAGCTTTCATCTCAAATTTTATTCTATGTCCAATGGCAGGAGGTTGTCATCATTGAAACGGTCAAAGTCAGACTGGAAAAGCTTATCCTGAATGACGCGATATTTCTCAAACTCAGTTTCAGCGTATTCTTTAGCTTGTTCGGCTGATACATGTCCGGCATCAGTCAGAACGGGACGGTCGGTAAGATCAAGAAACCTATCAATACGCTTAGCCCAGTCCTCCATTGTCATAGGAATATGACGCTTTGCCATATCTTCAGCCAAATCAAGAAATGAGTTGACAATTCGTCCCATATCCTCCAGCTCACTCTCTTTGAGATAATTTTTGGCGATGCTGACATCCGGCTTAACAATCTTTCCGTCAGGAGCGTTCTCCCATGTTGTGAGGCCCATGTGCTCCTTTTCAGCATTAGCCCGGTCAATTATCAGTTCAGCCGCCGTATGACCATGAACAGCGTAGTGCATCTTATTCTGAACCTTCTTGAAGAATAGTCTTGTGGTAGGGGCATCGCGGTTGTAGTCAATGGCAGTCGCATAAATGTCCGTCAGTTTCTGATAGAAACGCCGCTCGCTGAGGCGAATCTCTCGTATCTCAGCCAACAAATGCTCGAAATAGTCCTCGCCAATAAACGAACCGTTCTCCATGCGCTTCTTGTCAATCACATATCCACGTATGGCAAACTGACGCAAAATAAACGTACACCACTGCCTGAACTGCGTGGCTCGTGTACTGTTCACGCGATAGCCAACTGATATGATGGCGTCGAGATTGTAGAAAGTCGTATTATAGTTCTTGCCATCTGAGGCAGTTGTTTCCATTTTGGAAATAACTGAATTTTCCGAAAGTTCTCCACTTTCGAAAATATTCTTTAGATGCTTGCTAATGGCTGGAACTCCTACATCAAAAAGTTCTGCCATAGCTTTCTGCGTACACCAAACAGATTCGTTATGGTAGACCACCTGCACGCCATCTTCCTTTCCCTCTATCTGAAAGATTAGGAACTCCGCAGTGCTATTTCGTATCTCAAATTTCTTTGGCATAATGGTCACAAATCAGTAAAAACGTTAGATATAGGAAATATTGATATTCATAGTCTGTTCAAGCAGAAAATCCGACGGCTTCAACCGGTCAACATCCTGCAAGCCAATCGCCATAGACCAGTTACGCGCATGTTCCTCCACTCCCGGTTTCCGGGAAGCAAGATACTGCTCAAACTCCTTATATCTGTCTTCGCCCGCCATAATGTCCTGTATTTATCGAAGCATCATATTTCTTCCATGCCGAGGCTTTTGAAGTAGCGGTAGGTGCAATCATAAAACGACGGCAAACGAGTAGAGTCTTCAGGAAAACCTTCCGGAGTTGTATGTCTGTTGCCTTCGGGGACACATATCACCATTCCCTGACGGGCACGTGTCAGCAGCACACGATACGCATTCAGCATATATTTTTGCACTTCAAGATTTCTTTCTGGCCTCCATTCAGTCCGGCCGTTGAATTTCCAGAACGTCCATTCGCCATTCTCATAACGCATGTCTGCATCCCAAAGCACACAGGAGAAATCTACTTCAAGCCCTTGCACCTGTATTTCGGTAGCCGCTTCCTCAAGATAATTCGATGACCTTACGTCAGTTTTATCCTCAAGAAACCAGTGCACGGCATTGTCTTCGTCTTGTGGAAGCACATGCACGGCTAAAGGCTTGAATCGGGCTGAAACTTTTGAAATAAGGATACCTGTTTGCTGAGAACCACGAGCTTGTTGCCTAAGCCACTGTCGGGCTTTATTCATGTCGCGAGTGAGCATTATTGGATATCCGTGACTAACAACATCCTTATATAAATCAACTGCATCGGAGTTGAACGATAGCAGGGAATGAACAAATGCTGATAATCGTTCTGCTCTGAAAGAACGAAGACTTACGCCGAGATGGAGTTTATCTGAAAATACAACATTCTGGTTGTATTCAAGTAGTTCGTTAACTTTTCCTTCAGCATATTCAGGTTCAGTCAATTTGTTGGAAATATAAACATTCCAATGGGGAAAGTGCTCATTGAGTGCTATAATCCATTCGGATATACCGGCTTCTCCTGTATTTATTTCCTGTCCACCTCCTATAAGGCATATAATAGTAGCCCAATCTTCTCTTTGGTCGAGCGACCAGATAAGAAATGCAGCTTCTGACATAGGGAAGTTGGGAACCTTAAGCTTGTTTCCGTATGTACCACCTCGTTTTAGATAGTCAGCAATTCGTTTGTGGGTCCAGGCTCGTTGTGCTTCATCAAATATCGCGACATGTTCAACTTCTCCATATCCACTTTGCTGAAGTTTAACGGCTTTATCGGGGTCGATTTCGAGTTTGCCGTCTACTACCGGGTTCTTGATCTTAGCAAGCATATTATCTCTATATCGGTGGATAATCTGGATGAACTTACTAACCTCCCGGCGCGAATCCGAAAGCTTTTTACTTTCGCCATTTTCTTTCGATTTCCTATAGTTGTCACGCGCAAGAGCTTCTGTCAAAACGGCTACAAGAGGGCCATTGCCTGAAAGGTAAACGGCGCCGTCATCCTCATTGAATGTCCCGTCATCCTGATAAGATTGTTTGACAGCTACATCAAGACCGACTAACGTTTTTCCCGCGCCGGGGACACCGGTAACAAAACAAATACTCTTCTCACCCTTTTTCTTCGAACGATTTATTACTGCAAGAATATATGCGATAGTGGCGTCGGTAGTTACTTTATCTGCCTCGTGTCTGGTTATGTCCTCTACTGAATGATTTTCGTATAGAGAACGCGCAACTTCGATAATAGTAGGCGTGGGAGTATACGGACTGATAATCCAGTCTTTTATAGTGCCTGGCTGATTCGCATTTTCATGACTAAGCACTTCAAAAATAATCTCATGGAGACCTGCCTCTCCTGTGATAAGAGGATTGTAAATTGAATCATCATATACTGACGCAGTAAACAGCCTCGACGTAGTTTCGTGCTTAGTAGGTATTAAAATCGGGACAATAATGCGATCATGGCTAAAGCGATGAAAATTCTTTAGATCAAGCGCATAGTCCATCACTTGTTCTACGTCTGACTGCAGAGCATCCTTCTGCCCCACTTTGAATTCAAGGCAGAAAATGATTCCTCTCAAAAGTAAAACGACATCTATGCGTTTACCGAGACGCGGTATATCATATTCAAATATAATATCAGCTTCTTCTTCCTTCCATGGTAAAAGAACATCTTGCAGCAGGTGGATTTCTCCTAACCAAGCCTCGTCAGTCGTAGTCAACGTTTGTCCATGAAACGCATCGTGAATGCGTCCCAGAACTGAATACGGATCGGATTCAATGAAAGATTTGAAATCCGATTTATATAGACATCTAGTTGTCGGTTTAATGGCCATTGAAGATTTGGATATTCTTATTTACAAATTTAGCTATAAACCCTGACATGGCAATGAAATATGCTATGAAACATAGAACGCCCCGGCAAGAGGGTTGGTCTTGTCGTGGCGTGGGTCAAAGGGTTATGGGAGGGATATGGATAGTTAGAGGCGG
>CAJMDR010000228.1 GCA_905212215.1 uncultured Porphyromonadaceae bacterium | reverse complement strand
TGCGTAATTCTGCATCTTTTCATGCCGCCGCAATTTTATATCCTGGAACTTACTTTGTCCAGAAGTAAGGTGTAAAAATAAGCAACACTGTATAAAGTTCCAGACGCCCGGTAAGCATAACCAACGAAAGCACCCATTTGGCGACGTCAGGCAAGGAGCTGAAGCCTTCACCCAAGCCTACGGCATCGGTACCTATGCCTGTGTTGGATATGGCGGAGAGGCTGTAAAAAAAGCTCTCTCGCAAGCTGACCCCAAGCATAACCAGGACTGTACCTGAAGCGAAGATTACTATCACATACAGACACAGAAACGCCAATACTTTCTGTACTAATCCGAGTTTCAATCCCCTGCCATTTATGCTTACGGCTGTCACATTATTAGGATGCATCATCTTGAAGAACTCATTCTTCAGGAATTTAAGCAGAACAATTATCCTGTCAATCTTTGCTCCGCCGGAAGTTGAGCCTGAACAGGCTCCGATGAACATCAATATTACAAGTACAATGGTGGAAAGAGATCCCCACTGAGCGAAATCCGGTTCCGATATACCCGTTGAGGAGATAGTGCCGACAGCCTGAAATAGCGGGTCGACAGTAACATCGTCCGGATTAACTGCCAGTCCGTTGAGAACTACGTTTATAGTGAGCAACACATAGGCTATGAGAATAAAGCATATATACCAGCGCAGGGTTGTATTTACCTTCACATCGCGGAAATGACCGGTAAATGCTTTATAAATGAGTGCAAAATTCACACCGCCAAGAAACATGAACAGAGTCATTATTATCTTAAGATAGTAGCTGTTGGCAAGGTCTCCATTAATATCCAGAGTAGCAAAACCTGAAGTGCTGATGATTGACATGCCATCGCAGATGCTGTCGAAAAGAGACATATCACTCAACGAAAGGAGTATTATCAAAGCTATCGTAAGAAGTGTATAAACCAGCCAGAGTCCCCTGGCAGTTGAAGAGATACGCGGACGTAGCTTATCGTGGGTGATTCCCGTAATTTCAGCATTAAAAAGAAAAATGCCACCCGAATTGTTCAGCATGGGAGCCACGGCGAGAGTGAAGAGGATTATACCCATGCCACCTAACCAACGCATTACACTGCGCCATAGCAGTAAAGCATGACTTGAATCTGCCAATGCCGGAAAAGAACTGCCTCCGGTGGTAGTGAAATCATTAATGCTTTCAAAGAATGCATCCGTCACTGACATGTGTGTATGGCTTATGAGGAAAGGTATCATGCCGAACAGCGACAATATAACCCATGTCAGTGCCGTCAGCAATATCGCTTCACGACGCCCCATATCGTGGTTTTTCGGTCGCAGTCTCACCAATAAACTGCCGGAGATGAGCGTCACAGCCATAGAAAGGATGAAATCCTTCAACTCTCCATCACGATAAACCAATTCCGCTACTATTGGAAATGTCATGAGAGCCGCTTCTATAAGCAACAGCAATCCTATGATGCGCAGTAACATGGGCAGATTGACAAACATACGTTTGCCACGCAAACCGGCAATGACTACCGATGGCCTTATTTTTGTCTCTTCAACTTTCACTTGCGGTGATTCTTAAAGATACTCACGTTTGCCTGTCAGGTAAACCACCGTTCTATTTTATTTAGAGAACCACTGAGACAGAACACCACCACTTGGTCTCCAGCTTCAATTTCGGTATTGCCGTCCACAAGATGACAGACACCGTTGCGGGCGTAAGCGCCCAAAGTCATCCCTGCCGGAAGATGCAACTTACGTACCGGGCCTTTGGTGATTTTTGCCCCTTTCTTAACTTGAATCTCGGCCACTTCAGCATTAGCCAGAGAAAGACACTTGGCATTTTCAGTGTCTGCATCAAGTAGAATTTTATAAATTCTGCTGGAAGCAAGCAATTTGCGGTTGATTATGGTACCGATGCCTAATTTTTCTGCCTGCCCTATGAACTGAAGGTTCTCCACCTCAGCCACGGTACGGGTGACATTGAACTCCTTCGCTATCAGACAGCTCAGGATATTACTCTCGCTACGATCTGTCAGAGCCAGAAAAGCATCGTAACGGTATATATTGTTTTCCACCAGCACGTCCACACTACGGGCGTCACCATGTACTATCTGGCAGTCGGGAAGCAATTCCGCAACGAACTGACAGCGGGCCTCGTCACTGTCTATAATCTTTATGTCATAACTGTCGTGATACTGTAAGCTAAAACGGAGTGCTATGTCCGATGCCCCCATTATTATCAGGCTGTGTATCTGCCTGTCCACTTTTCCACATAGATCTCGAATCTCGCTTTCATAGTCTTTGGTAGTAATGAAATATACAATATCATCTGCATAAATCATATCCTGACCTGACGGAATAATGGTTTCTATGCCATGCCTTATCGCCACAATATGAAAATGGTGAGCTTGAACAGGCAGATCCATTATCCTGCAATCGACAATAGTGGCACCTTGGCGCACCTTCACTCCTATAAGCAAAAGCTTGCCGTCGTGCAGCTCACCCCAATATCTGGCCCAGCTATGTTCAAGGCTTTGGGCAATCTCGCTGGCTCCGAGGTTCTCCGGATAAATGAGGTGATCCACTCCCATGTTGCGGAGAATACGACGGTTGCCCGGCATCATATACTCGAAATTATCTATACGCGCTACCGTCTTCTCAACTCCGAGCTGATGTGCCATGCCACATGCTGTGATATTGCGAGACTCGTAAGGAGTAACAGAGATGAACAGATTTGTATCATCTATACCAACCTCTCTCAGGGTATCCATGGAAGTAGGCGATCCATTGACAGTCATTACATTATAATTGTTGTCAATATTGTCAAGCGCTTGCTGGTTGGTGTCCAGCAATATCACATCCTGCTCCTCATGACTGAGCATCTTGGCAAGATATGTGCCCACTTCGCCTGCTCCGGCTATTACTATACGCATCTCTCAGAAACTATTGATTGCTCTCGTCAAGCTTCTTGACAGCTGACCGGATATCTTCCTTTGCATATCCACAGTTATGGCGCAATGTCTGCACAGAACCATGATGAATCCAAGAATCTGGAGCTCCAAGCCTGTGAATAACAGGTGAACCGCCTTCTTTTTCCGAATAATACTCAGAAATGGCAGAGCCGAATCCCCCGTTTCTTGAACCGTCCTCAACTGTTATCAGATGATGATGGCGTTTAGCTATTATATCCAGCATCTCTGTGTCAAGAGGCTTCAGCCAAAGCATATCATAAACAGCTACTTTCCCAGAGTATTCTTCAGCAATTTCTTTTGCTTCATTACCAATCGGACCTATAGAGGCTATAGCTATCTTCGCTTCGGGAGCAGAAACAAGTTCCCGACTTTTCCCTACTTCAAGTATTTCGGGCTTAACATCCCAGTTCGGCTGCAACCCTTTACCTCGGGGATAACGTATGGCAATCGGTGCATTCAGTGTCAGCGATGTACGCATCAGCGAACGGAGGTCATATTGTGTGCGCGGAGATACAATGTTCATGCCCGGTATCAAACGCAGATAGCCGAGATCAAACATACCATGGTGTGTCACTCCATCAGCGCCGACAATACCTGCACGGTCTATGAGAAATGTGACAGGCAGTTTCTGTATGGCCACGTCATGAATGATATTGTCGAAGGCTCGTTGCAGGAAAGAAGAGTATATGGCCACAAAAGGTCTTTTCCCTGCCGCAGCAAGACCACCCGCGAAAGTAACGGCATGTCCTTCCGAAATACCCACATCAAAAGCTCTGTCAGGCATAGCTTCCATCAACATTCCCATGGAAGTTCCGGAAGGCATCGCGGCGGTAATGCCTACTACCCTTTTGTCATCCTTGGCTATGTCTACCAGCTCACGCCCCATCACCTTCTGCCAGTTCTCACTCTCGGCTTTATTAGAGGGAGAAACGGGTCGCTCACCGGTAACGGGATTGAAACAGCCGGGTGCATGCCATACGCTCGGATTCTTTTCAGCTTCATCAAAGCCTTTACCCTTAACTGTCTTAAGGTGCAGGATACGGGGACCTTCCATATCCTTTATCTTATTGAGAGTCTCGACAAGTTCTATCACGTTATGGCCGTCAAAAGGCCCGAAATAACGTATATTGAGACCCTCGAAGATATTTT
Source organism: uncultured Porphyromonadaceae bacterium (assembly GCA_905212215.1). Lineage (GTDB taxonomy): Bacteria > Bacteroidota > Bacteroidia > Bacteroidales > Muribaculaceae > Lepagella. Next base: position 293 of record CAJMDR010000228.1, on the reverse strand, counting down.
GGTTACCGCTTACCAATGACTTGAGGCTATTGTTGAAACGCATTATCATGCCTTTCCCACGGTCTGTTATCCAACCGAAAGACTTGAACCGCTTATACCATTTGTCGCGCATGTCATTGTATTTGCGCGAGGTATGAATACGCGACAGATAGCGGTGAAGCGCTCCCACATTGGGGTCTATGCTCATATCGTTGTCGTTGAGGATAATAAGCAGATTATTATGGCTTTGGCTGGCGTTGTTAAGGCCTTCAAAGGCAAGACCTCCGCTAATGGAAGCATCACCTATCACAGCC
>CAJMDR010000227.1 GCA_905212215.1 uncultured Porphyromonadaceae bacterium | reverse complement strand
GTTTATCTCGTGTATGCCTATTCCTGTTGTTTTTGACACTGCAAAATTAATACGCGGGGCGCCCTCGCGCAATAGATATAAGATGAATATAAATTAAAATATAGGATATAGAATTATAACTATCTGATTATCAGTGTTAAATCAAATTAATATATGATATACTATATAGATTGTTATATAGTCTGTTAAAGACTAATGGATGAGAGATGATAATCATTTGGAGGAAGTCTTCACGATTTTTCAACCTCTGTTAAAAGAAATAAGCAACCTTTAAGCGTTTATAGATCAAGGTATCCGGGAAGGCTGAGTCCAAACCCCGTTCTCTGGTTGTTGCTTCGCAGCCTTGCCCGGACCAACGGAAAATTCTTGAAACCAACTATAATTAAACTATGAACGACAGACTAAGTTATGAAGAGAAGAAGGAATTGCCTTCGAGTGAATTCGGTCTTCCCGAAAGACGGGAATATCCTATGCCGGATGCGGCACATGTGCGTGCTGCCGAAGCGTATTTCCGTTACTGTCCTGAAGACTTGAAGCCAAGGCTAGCAAGGGCTATCCTTGAAAAAGCCCGTGAGTTCGGCGTTGACGTGGAGAGTCCTACGGTGCTGTCTTACGCCCAGGAATAATTGTATCCGGTGGAAATTGCTGAAAAATTCTTGACTTTTTAATAAGAGAGGCTGTGTCAGAACAAAGACGCAGTCTTTTTTATGAAACTATGTAAGAGCTGACCTCGTATTTCGAGAGGTTTCCGCGCAATAGCGGATGCCTCTTTGCATTGCAGTTATAGCATTTATGGTTCGTAGTCCAGGTCTCTGACCTGTTGCTCGAAGGTGGCGCGATTGATCGCCTTGTTCCGCATCTTGTTGCGGTAGGTATATACGGTGTTGGTGCTGTATTGCAATATTGTTGCTATGCGCGAACTTTCCTCTACACCTAAACGGATGAGTGCATAGATTCTCAATTCCGGTGAAAGTGTACCTTTCTTATTCAGGTGAATCTGTTCATCATCGCGCAAAAGAGCATTTACTTCTTCCACGAAATCAGGGTAAAGCTCAAGGAAAGCCTTGTCTATGGCATCATGAAAATCATCGTTTTCACCGGAGATTTTTCCTTGTTTAAGAGTCTTCAGCAAATCGTCCGTCTGCCCTGATGAGATCTTGCGTGTCACCATCTTCTGCCATGACTGCAATTTGGAGCTGTAGGTGGAGCATAGTCCTACGAAGTTACCAAGATACATCTCCCTCAGACGGCTGTTTTCTGCCAGTTTACGTTGAGTGATGCGGGCTTTCTTTACCTGTCGTAACAGCATTATTATCAATGATGTTGTAATGAGGAAGAGTATCACTGCCACGAACAGATAGGCGGCCAACCTGTCGTTTGATGAGGTGAGATTTTTGCGATACGCCTCATCGATGGCCGGCATCATGGATGAAATAACCGAGGACCGCATACGTGCGTTTCCGGCTTTAGCCTCGCTCAAAGAGAAGTTGATATAAGTGAAAGCCTGGTCGAGTTCGCCGTTCTGGTAAAGCCATTCCGCCAACTTCGGCAACGCCCATCCTTCCGTGGCGCATCCCTGGATGTCGCTTACGGCTGCTTTTGCCAGAAATCTCGCATATTGCTCTTCCTCGCCTTGATGTCTGCACACCATTGCGAGCTGATAAGCTGCTTTGCCATAGATGTTTGCGCTGACGGGATTTGTATTCAGTATTGCCTGAAGCCGTTGCCGTGCCTCGCCATATTGCCCGCTGCTCACCAATCGTTCTGCGAAGATGAACTTATAGTCCTGTGAGTTTTTAGGCAGATGGGCAAGCAGAGAATCGTCTATTGCAAGATAGCGGTCGCGATATTCCTTCGAAAGGGGAGTTTCGTCGCCTACATATGCTATCATAGAAGAAAACAGCTGTCTTTCCGCTTTCCAGAGCTCCAGTTTCTGCTGCATGGGTAGCTGGAGATGCTCCATGGAATCCAGTCGCAGAGAAGCCTCATTGAAGAATCCCGCAACACTCATGGCGCCGACCATAGCAATGTCGGCCTGATGTACAAGGCTGAGGTCAGCACTTAGATGCGCTTCTTTGTCGGCAAGAATAAAATAATGCAGTGCCGAGTCGGCCACGAAGTTGCGATAGAAATCACCTATTGCCATATAGCGCGAGAACCGTTCATGCGGCGTGGTGGCCTTTCGCGCCAGATTCACCAGAGAGTCTATGCTTTTTACTTTTGCGGCACGGTATTTAGGGGCGTTGGCCATGGCCTTGTTCAGCTGTTGCAGCTCTGCCGACGGCAACGGCGACCGTGCCGACGAAGAGTCAGTGCCGCACACTGCCGTCATGATGATGACCATGGCGAGCATCATTTTCTGAAGGACATGCGAAATGTGACCCCGTTTCATGAATGCAAATTTACGGATTTTTGCTAACTTTGCAAAACTCTTTCTCCGGATTATCACAATGCATAAGTTATCTTAAGCGTATATGTGTGAAATCCGCAAAGTGACATACTGAAATGCTGAAGAATAACAATTATCATATCTTTACGTTGCCCAACGGCCTGAAATGCGTGCATTGGAAGACCGAGGGTCAGGTTTCTTACTGCGGCCTCGCCATCAATGCCGGGAGCCGCGACGAACCCGTGGGGAAAGAAGGGCTCGCTCATTTCGTGGAGCATACCCTGTTTAAAGGCACCGAGCACAGAAAGTCGTGGCATATCTCCAACCGAATGGAAAGCATAGGCGGTGAGCTGAATGCTTTTACCGGCAAGGAAGAGACCATGCTCTATACCAACGCACCCACGGGGCATCTGGAAAGAGCCTTTGACTTGTTGGCCGACATTGTAGCCTTCTCGAATTTCCCCGGCTCGGAGCTGGACCGCGAGAAAGAAGTGGTGATAGAAGAGATAAACTCCTATCTCGATTCGCCAGCCGACCTGGTGTTCGACGACTTCGAGGACGCCATCTTCGCAAACTCTCGCCTGGGACATAATATCCTCGGCAACCAGAAGAGCGTGGAAGGGTTGCACAGAGCGGATTGTCGCGATTTCATCGAAGCTTTTTATGTGCCATCTAACATGGCGCTATATTGTGCCGACCCCTCGTCGCCACAGAAAGTGGAAGCTCTGGTCGCCAAGTATTTCGGCTTCCTGCATAACGACGCACCCGAATACAGCCGAGTGGTGCCCCCAATGTCATCTCCTTTCAATATTGTTGATGAACAGGATGGACATCAGGCCAACACCATCGTCGGGACTCGTACTTTCGGACGAGACGACGAACGCCGCTATGCCCTTATGCTCCTCAATAACTACCTCGGCGGTCCATGTATGAACTCACGGCTTAATCAGGAACTCCGAGAGAAGAGAGGATATGTTTATTCCGCCGATTCATCCTTGGCATTGTTCAGTGACTGCGGAGTGATGGAGATTTATTTTGCCTGCGATCCGGACCGTACGGAGGCCTGTCGTCGGCTTGCCATGCATGAGCTGGAGAAGTTAGCCGACAAGGAAATGAGCGAAACTACATTCGACCGTATCCGCCGTCAGTATGCAGGTCAGCTTCAGGCCACCACAGACCACCGCGAGAACCGGGCCATGCAGTTGGCCAAATCGTTGCTGTATTACGACGAGATACACGACATAGATTATACCCGTCGCCGCATCATGGACCTTACTGCCGCCAACCTGCGCAAGGAGGCAGAAACTCTTGTGGCGACGTCATTCTCCACACTGTCAATACGCTGATTCCCGCTTATGAAGATAGCCAGCCTCGACTTGGGTGAAAGACCGGTATTCTTAGCGCCGATGGAGGATGTCACCGACCCCTCGTTCCGTCTCATCTGTCGCGAGATGGGAGCCTCGATGGTCTATTCCGAGTTTGTAAGTGCCGAAGCGCTTGTGCGTAACATAGCCTCCACCACACGCAAACTTGAAGTGCGCGACGCCGAGCGCCCTGTGGCGATACAGATATATGGCCGCGAGCCTGAGGCAATGGCAGAAGCGGCGAAGATGGTGGAAGATGCCGGCCCGGATATAATCGACATAAACTTCGGCTGTCCGGTGAAGAAAGTGGCATCTAAAGGTGCGGGAGCAGGACTGTTACGCAATCCTGAAAAGATGCTCGAAATTACCAAAGCTGTGGTGAAGGCCGTGAATCTGCCCGTCACCGCCAAGACAAGATTGGGCTGGGACTGCAACAGCATCATCATAGGTGAACTTGGACTGCGGCTCCAGGATTGCGGCATACAGGCTCTTGCGGTGCATGGCCGCACCCGGTCGCAGATGTATACCGGCGAGGCAAAGTGGGAAGAGATAGCGGCCCTTAAGACCGATCCGCGAATGGAGATTCCCGTCATCGGCAACGGCGATGTCTGCACTGCGCAACAGGCAGAGGAACGCTTCGCCACCACAGGCGTGGACGCCATCATGGTGGGTAGAGGTGCCA
>CAJMDR010000226.1 GCA_905212215.1 uncultured Porphyromonadaceae bacterium | reverse complement strand
GAGGTGCAGGCAGAACCAGAGGATGCACAAATCCCCTTCTGGTCTCGCAGCAGCAGCAACGATTCCCCTTCGATTCCCTCAAAGCAAAAATGCACGTTGCTCGGCAGACGATGTTCCCGGTCGCCGTTCAGAACGGAATGTGGAATCTTGGAAAGCCCTGCAATCAAGCGTTCCCGCAGTTCCAGACAATGACGCGTATTTTCTTCCATATGGTCGCAAGCATCCTGCAAAGCAGCTGCCATGCCCAAAATTGCTGGAATATTTTCCGTTCCGGCACGCTTGCCCCGTTCCTGTGCTCCGCCAGCAATCAAAGAAGTTAAGCGAACGCCTTTCTTTGCATACAAAACGCCAATTCCCTTTGGCCCATGGAATTTGTGGGCGGAGAGGGATAGCATATCAATGTTGTCATTCTTAACGGAAATCGGAATGTGTCCCACTGCCTGCACGGCATCGGTATGGAACAGAACATGGTGCTTTCTGCAAACCGCTCCAATTTCTGCAATTGGCAGAATCGAACCAATTTCATTGTTGGCATACATCACAGTAACCAGACAGGTATCCGGCTGAATGGCAGCTTCTACCTGCTCCGGTGTTATCATTCCATTTTCGTGCACATCCAGCAGCGTAACAGAAAACACGTTGTTCATTCCCTCAAATACGCGCAGTTCCAAGCTGCCGTCCGACCACACTTCTACCGGCATCCCATTCCGATCCTCTGTCTGGATCTTTGCAAACCGCTCCGGGATTTCGTCTTGGTTCAAATAGACCCACTTTTTCAGTGTTCCGTCGTCGCTTTTGATCGGCTGCGACGCAAGATATTGTTCCGTATCGAGAATCAGTTCGGTATCCGATACATGAAATGCAAAAAACTGTTCCAGCCATGAAAGCGGGATATATAAAACTCCGTCCTGCTCCTGCGCTTTCTGCGGAAGCGTCATGTAGCTGACGCCATCCCGATCATACACCTGCAGCGTCTGCATATTGACGCTGCACAGGTGCGGCAGATCTTTTCCGTAATCCGCTTCGATATGATACTGGCAAGCCATATTCAGCACATCATTTTGAATGTCCCATGCGATACCAATCAAAGCAAAAGTTTCCTGCAAAGGAAAGAGAACTTCCGACCGCAATGTATCAACCGTTACAGTGTCCGCAGAAGGAACAATGACCTGGTTCTGCATAGACACTTTCTGCCCGCATACCGTTACATTTGACCCGTCATTGAGATTAACAACAAAGGTGAAATCCTGCGGAAGCATTTGGCAGTCTTTACATAGTATATCCCATTCTGAAGGCTGCAAAACCGCTGATAGAGAATCGTTTTCCGTATCATCATCTACTATCTGAATTGCTTCGCTCTTTGTTATTGGTTTTTGCTCGTCATCTCCGATCCTATCTACCTGTTTTTCACTTGTAGCTTTGCAGGCAGAAAGGCTCATCAAAACTCCACAAAGAAGTAGTATCGCTTTTTTTCTGTACGGTTTCATCCTTTAATCATCTCTGTATGCAACAACAGCCGACCCATATGTTGTGGTGCTGTTGAGATTATATCCTGCATTTGTCACGCTATTTGTATAATTAGGCGCTACGCGCATTTGGCTCTTGTAGTTTCCGTCAAGGTTAAGTGCGAAATCGCATCCCAAATCTTCCATCATTTTCGCACAGTCACGCAGCGTAATACTACTCTCAACCACGACAAGATAATACGTCTTATCGCTGCAGTGTCCCAATATAGTTCTAATTGCTTTTTCTCCACTTCCTGAATAAAGGCTAAGGCTCGTATTAAAATGGCAATTTGTGTCTTCGTAGTTTGTACGATTTACAATCAAAATATTAGAGTCTTCTGAATTAACGTCATTCTCAAAAACAGACATTCACCGCTAAAATGTCAAGCTAAAATTGAAACAATGAATTATGCTTTTTAGTTGCGGCGGAATTTTGTAACTTTGCAGCCATGAGCAGGATACTCGCCATAGATTATGGCCGCAAACGTTGCGGCATAGCGGTCACCGACACTTTGCAGATCTCGGCCAACGGTCTTGATACGGTACCTACCGGTAAGCTACCGGACTTTCTCAGAGAATATTGCAGCCGGGAGCCTGTTGAGGAAATAGTGGTTGGCCTTCCCCGGCAGCTCGACGGCCAGGACTCCGATAGCATGAGGTACATACGTCCTTTCATGGGAAAATTGCCACAGATAGTGCCGGGAGTGAAAATAACTCAATATGACGAGCGCTTCACCTCCACCCTCGCCCACAGAGCCATGATAGATGCCGGACTGAAAAAGAATACCCGCCAGCAGAAACCACTTGCCGACAAGACTGCGGCGGTGATTCTGCTGACGGATTATCTGGAGTCCCGTGGTTTCGGAGCTGTTTAGGCCTCGTTCTTAGAGGGGATCGTCTATTATCGCGTCGTAGGCACGTATAGCCTGCAGGAAACGGCTGTTGATGTCGCTTATCTTATACAGACCGTCGGCGTTGGGTGTGAGTCCTTTAAGCTGCAACGGAATCACCATGGGAGGATTTTCGAGATCCAGCAACTCGAGGTTGCGCAACTGATCTATGCTCTGATAAACAAGATTCAAGGCACCATATTCCTGCCCGTCGTTGCCGAGCCATTTTTCTATTACCAACTTAGAACCGATGGGAGTCTTGCCTTCAATTGTATTCGGCAATGTATATGGCTCTACACCGAGAGCAGCCATCACCGAAGCCAAGTTTGAGTCATGCCCCACAAGGAAAGTGAATTTGCGGTCAGGAGAAAGCAGTTCATCGTTCATATATACCAACAGAGGATGGGCTACATTTGCCGCCACAATGGGTGCTGTGAACAAAACGTCGCCATAGACATCCTTGATTTTTGCTATCTGCGTCCATTGATCGCGTGTCAGCTTTTTGCCAAAAGCGGCAGCGATGGTATCCGGCTCTTCATAGTATTGAAGAATAAACGCGTCGGAAGCTGAATTGGCATCTTTAAGAGAACCTTTCATGGAAGGCTCCTTGTAGCGCTCGAGGATTATCTGTGTGTCATAGTTGTCGAAGGCTGCCTTACCACCCTGCTTCACCGAAGGAGAATCCTTCAGGTCAAGCACATCAGCAATAAGCACATAACTTGGTTCCAGAGCCTCGTTAACCCCTCGCAGGCCCTTCTTTCCACCCATGGCATTTATCTGACGCATGGCTTCGTCGCGGAAAGGCTTGCTGACCTTGGTTAGCTGAGGATTGAAGATGGGATCCATCTTCGACTGGTCGTAACGGTGATTCACACGCAGATTGGCCATCGGCATAAAACCGGATGTAAAATACTGCCCGGTTGCTATTGTGCGCTGCATGGAATTGGCGTAGATGTTCACATCATCATAGTCCGGCACATAGTTGTCGGGAAAGAGTCCGGCTTTCTCCAGCCATTTGCGGAAGAACTGTCCCATAATGGTTTCCAGAGCGCCCCCACGCGAAGTGAGTTCCGACGGCGCCGAACTCCATTCCGTCCACTTGTGTGAAGTTAGGTTTCCCAACGCCGAGCCGTTGCCGCTCAATGGCGCACGGATATTATGGCGGCTGAGTACCACCGCCTCTTTCAGTTTGTAACGACTGTTGAAGTCGTCGCTCCTTTGCAACTGCGCCTGACATGGTATACCCAGACAGAGCAGCAAGAGAGTAAGCAGAAAGTTTTTCATAGACATCTCCTATTTTATATGGGATTATTAATGTTTCAACAAGTGCTCCAGGCAAAAGTTTCAATTCCTACACAATAACATCACAATACAGGGTTTTATTCGCTCCATTTTAGACCCCGTTCCTTAAATTTTCACGTTGCTGGGGCGGCGTATGGCCGAGGAAATTTCGCAAGTTGAAGAGGGAGAGATGCGGGCATCACGACCGATGAGACTTGGCGAAATTTACCGGCCAGACGCCGGGTCGGAGGTAACTTTTAAACCGGATAATATTCAGCCGGGATGTCCGGACATGATGGACCGGTCCACTAAAACCATTTTAAAGCGGACATAGTGAGAATTCAGTGAATCGTGTAGATATCAGAAATACCGGAGCATGCACATCATGCCGGCGGCTGTGGCAATACCTGCCTTATGCTTTGCTAGTCCATTATTCCTACAGTCGGCATAGGGTTCCTGCCGATATCGCTGCGCCGCCTCATGACCAGCCAGAGCAATGTGGACTGGAACCATCCCATGTCGGACCATGAACGGAAGTGGTTGTAGACTCTCCGCAATTTAGGGAAATTTGGCGGCAGCATCCTCCACCGGCATCCGGTCTTTATCAGATAGAGTATGGCATTAAGCACGGATACCACGGTATATTTGCGCAGTCTCGCTCCCGGAGGCGGTGACTCCTCAAGAAGCAGATGTGTGCGCCGGATTTGTTAAATCAGGCCTTATCCGGGAAAGAAATTACCGCTAGTCCGCCTGCCCGGGCAG
>CAJMDR010000225.1 GCA_905212215.1 uncultured Porphyromonadaceae bacterium | reverse complement strand
TCCGCCATGCGGACCTCGAAGGCGGCTGTGACATCGGAGAGGTCTGTGCTGCGTTCGTTGCGCACCGAGTCGAGTGTAGACATGGATAGGAAGAGAGCGTCGAAAGCCTCCTTATGCCTTCCCTGACCGTCGAGAGCGCGGCCAAGCACCTCATATAGCAGTCCGCGGGTATTCTTCTGCCCGGTGATGAAAGTGTTAGGAATCTGGCGGCGACATATCGCTTCCGAATCCTTGTATCGCTTCTGTTTCAGCAACAGCAGGGAATAGTTGAACATGGCGCTCTCGTAATTGATATTATAGACTACATCCTCGTCCTTCGCCTGCATTATCTGGCGGTACAGTTCTTCCGCTTTTGCCGGTTCGCCCATATATTCCAGCAGATAAGCAAAGTTCATGTCTGCCATCTGCCTGTCGAGGGGTGTCTCCGCCATATGCTGCGTCTTCCTGCACTGTGCCAGAGCTTCCGGATACCTTTTCTCGCACAGATACAGCGCCGCTTTATATAGCTCTATGGTCAGGTTCAGACCTTTCCACTTCTTAGTCTTTACAGGCCTTGACTTAAGCACACTGTCGGCCTTGGCGAGATAGCGTTCGGCCATATTGTACTGCCGCAGCAAGTCGTAAGTGCTGTAGGTTAGCAAGTAGGCATAAGCGTCGTGGTACCACAGTGAGTCCGGTTTCTCTGTCCCGAAGATCTTGAGAACGGTGTTCAGCGCCTTGGAATACTGCGCGGTGGTGTTATAGCACCATGCCTGCTGGTACATCGCTTTCAGATGCTCGTCGAGAGAGATATTCTTCTGTTGCGCCAGTTTCTCGAAACAGCTCAGAGCGTCGTTGAAGCGCGTGGCCTTCTTGTACAGATGCCCCTTCTGGTTCAGATGCCTCGAGGCGAAAGAAGGGTCGAGCCGTTCGAGTGAGTCTATGTACAGCACCCTGCGCATTACCGGCAGTTTCTCATCCTGCATCTTGTTGAGGAAATACTGGTATTTAAGGTCTGTGGAGACGCTTCTGTCAGCTTTGACGAGGGCAGGATATACGAGACCGAAGAATAAGCAGAAAGCGGTTGCGAGGGCACGGCAGGTGTTTGCCGCCACTTTTGACGCCATATACCGCATCCGGCAGAAAGGATTATTAAACGAGAGAGGTAACATAGTGTATCTCAGGTGGTTAGGGTTCGTTGAAGTATTTTATAAGTACACTTCATTTTGCAAAGATAGTAAATTTGCAGGATATAAATAGTTGTTGGGGAGAAAAATATAGAATAAAATTGCAGTGCAAAGTGAAACAACAACATAACATCAATAATATCTATGCAGAAAAACAAGTACCTGATTGCAGCGTTGATGACGCTGGGCGCACTGACCCTCTCGGCACAGACTTTCCAGAGCGATGGCCTGAGCTTCAAAGTACTGTCGGCCACTGAGCACACCGTACAGCTCACCGCCTCCGATGCCGCCAACCCCACTGAAATAACCCTTCCCGACACTGTGGTATACGAAGGCGTGAAGTATACACTGACCTCCATCGGCGAGAAAGCTTTCGACAACAACAACAAGCTTGTCACAGTGAATTTGCCGGCCACCTTGCGCGACATACAGTACGGCGCATTCTTCAAGACCACGAAGCTGCGCACCATCAATGCCCACAGCCCCATGGCTCCCGACATCGAGGCATCGCCGTTCGCAACTACCGTTATGGTTAACTGTACGCTCTATGTGCCCGCCGGAAAATGGTTCGACTATCAGTACAACTGGCGCCGCTTCCAACGTGTGTATGAATATGGCACCAAGCAGGGTGTGGTTGCTGACGGGCTGAAATACAACATCCTTTCGGAACAGGACCGACTGGCAGGTATTACCGGCAATTCATATACCGGCGACGTCAACATTCCGGCATCGGTAACCATCGACGGCAAGGAATATAAGGTGGTGGAGATAGGCTGCTATGCTTTCGACGGTCGCACAGGCATTACCTCGGTGACCCTCCCCGCCACCATTCTGGTGATAAACAACTATGCCTTCCGCAAGTCCTCCCTCCCTACAGTGACCCTTCCGCAGGGACTCCGTATGCTCAAGGAAGGATGCTTCGAGTATGCTCCCCTCACCACCGTCACGATTCCCCCGCGAATCCAGCGTGTGGAGAACCTCGCCTTCGCCTACTGCGACAAGATGACTGAAGTAACTCTTGGCGACAGCGTCAACTACCTCGGCAACTCCGCCTTCGGCTTCAGCCCGAAGCTGAAGAAAATCAACGGAGGCGACAAAGTGACCCTCATCATGGAGTCCGTGTTCCTCAACGACACAAGCCTCACCACCGCAGCCTTCCCAAACGTAGTAACCATCAAGGGTGCCGCCTTCCGCAACACCGCCGTAAGGTTCACCTTCCCCAGGAGCCTGAAAAGCATCGACCTCCAGGGCTTCATGGAGTGCCGCGGACTTACCGAAGTAGTGCTCCCCGACACCATGGACCTCGTGGGCGCCACCGCTTTCGCATCTTGCCCGAACCTGACTAAGATTATGTTCCCCAAAGTAGCGAAAGACAAGTTTGTCTCAGCTGGTATCCTGCAGAACAACCCGAAGCTCACCGAAGTAGTACTTCCGCAGAACATCACGGTGCTGCCTATGTCGTTACTGGCAGGCTGTACCTCACTTACGACCTTCACCGTTCCCTCATATATAAAAGAGCTGAAAGGTTCCACCTTCAATCGCTGTACGGCGCTCAAGAGCGTCAAGCTGCCTGAGGGCCTCACCACAATCGGCGGCGCCACTTTCTCCGGCTGTTCAGCCCTTACCGACGTGAACCTGCCCGAAAGCCTCACCTCGCTCGGTGGCACCATCTTCCTGAATTGCAAAGCGCTCCGCCATGTCAAGCTGCCGTCCAAGCTCACAACCTTAGGTGCCGGCACCTTCAACAACTGCACGGCGCTCGACTCCGTAACCTTCGGTCCGAACATCACCACCATGGGTCAGTCCACCTTCTTCGGATGCACGAACATCAAGAGAGTGATTCTTCCTGAAAAGCTTACTTCACTGCCCAACTTCACCTTCAAGAACTGCACCTCGCTGGATTCCGTATACATCTCCCGTTCCGTAGCTTCGCTCGGCAATCAGGTCTTCAACGGTTGCTCAAAGCTACCTTCCGTAACCCTGCGTTCAAACGTCTCTAAAATCGGAACGCTCTGTTTCGTAGGCTGCACCAACCTCAAGACTCTGCGCGTTAACGCCATCACGCCTCCCACCGTAGACAGCACCACTTTCGAAGCTCCCGTATTCACCAATACCACTTTGGTTGTACGCCCGGAGGCTGCCGCCGCCTACCGCTCCGCCGACATCTGGAAACAGTTCAAGACAATTACCCTTGGCGTGAATGCCGTCAGCACCGACGACACCGAACTGCCAATAACCATTATGCCGGGCGCTATGGAAGTGCCGGAGGGTGCCGAGGTCTACAACCTCTACGGCATGCGCATGAATCCCGCTTCCTTAGCAAAAGGAATATATATTGTCCGCTACGGCCGTCTCACCCGAAAGGTGATGGTGCCGTAAAAGCCGACACAACATACCATGAACCGACACCACCGCGCTCCATCTCCGGAGCGCGGTGTTTTTTATCTTCCTAACCTCCTTAAATTCCTTAACCTCCCTAACCTCCCGTAATAAACCCTCCTGAGAGCGCGTTTAATCAACACACACTCAACTCCAATGAAAATAAATTTCTTCCGCATACTGCTCGCCCTGACTTTCGCCATAACCGCTTCCACGGCAATGGCTGCATCTGCCGGCACCGACACCTCCGCCAAAGGCTTCTGGGTGGGAAAGAACACTTTTCTGCTCAACGGCAAGCCATTTACGGTGAAGGCGGCGGAGCTGCATTATCCACGCATTCCGCGGCCATACTGGGAAAACCGAATCAGGCAATGCAAGGCGTTGGGCATGAACACCATCTGCCTATATGTGTTCTGGAACATCCATGAGCCTGTGTCCGGCACCTTCGACTTCTCCGGCCAGAACGACCTCAGGGAATTCGTGAAGCTGTGCGAACGCAACGGAATGAAGGTAATTCTCCGTCCCGGACCTTATGTGTGCGCGGAATGGGAAATGGGAGGACTCCCCTGGTGGCTGCTGAAGGAGAAGGACATACGGCTGCGCGAAAACGATCCCCGCTTCCTGAAGAGCGTGGACAGGTTCCAGCGGGAAGTGGCGAAGCAGGTAGGAGACCTTACGGTGGATAAAGGAGGACCCATCATCATGGTGCAGGTGGAGAACGAATATGGCTCCTATGGCACCGACAAGGAGTATGTGGCAAACATCCGCGACATGCTGCGCCGCCATTTCGGAAAGGATGTGACGCTCTTCCAATGCGACTGGTCGTCGAACTTCCTCAACAACGGCCTCGATGACCTCGTGTGGACCATGAACTTCGGTACGGGCGCCGACATCGACAGCCAG
>CAJMDR010000224.1 GCA_905212215.1 uncultured Porphyromonadaceae bacterium | reverse complement strand
TGGTGTTGGCGTGGCTGGTGATTACGAGGTTGCGGTTGGAATAAGCCTTGAGGGGGAATACATCGCCGAAAGCGCTGCCTCCGCAGTTGGAGCTTAACCAGATGAATTTGGTATAATCCTTGTTCTTTACCGCCGAGGCGGGAAGGACAGCGAGGTCTTTGGTATTGAAAGAAGGATCCCTTTCATTGAACAGCCACAGGTTTCCGTTTGCATCGAATTTCGGTTTTGCAAGATTCACTGCGTTGAAGCTTATGTAGCCCGGGAGATCGAAGCCTGCTATCTTGCCATCTCTGCCTAACGTTATCACCTTTTCCGGATTGGAGAGGTCCATGATCTGAAGACCGTCGAAACGCGAGCCGACAAAGAATACGTCGGGATTATTCGGGTCAACGGTCATTCCTCGGGGAAGGGGCAGTGATTCACCATATTTGGGATTGGTGTAGATATAACCGTAGTTGGTCCATTCTCCGTTCTTCAGACCGCTTATCTGTGACGGTACACGCTCCTGGGAGTCGAAGAGACGGTTCTGAGTCTGGTTCATTACCAACATGCCGTATTTGTCGGAATAGGTCATGGAGCCACCTAAGAATACTGCGGGAGCGTTGGGACGGGACAAAGTTCCCGTTTTGGTCCATTTGGCATTCCAGTTGTCGCCTTCGCGGTTAAAACGCTGAATACCATCGCGGCCACCGGTTATATAGTAAGTCTTGCCATCATAGCTGGTGATGAATTTTCTGAAGTAATCCTGCGAAATCAACGTTGTCTCGTCATACTTCGAACCATCGTAGCTCATTTCGACCAACGCCCAGTCGCCGCTCAAGACATAGCCTTGCTTGTTGGCGCTGTAGTAAACGGGCATGGATTCCTTAATAAGCTGTCGGACAATCTCGAATGTGTTGTCGCTCTTGAGCTCAAATACACACATTCCTGTATTTAAGGAAGCCAGGATTCGGTTCTCGGTCATGGGAAGAAGCAGCTTTGCTATGGCTTTGCTGTCTTCAATAGCGTTGAAGTCGCTCAGAGCCATCAGTGGCTTCGTGGCATCCTGTATGTACAGCTTAGTCTCATCGGCGACTATCAGTTTATCGCCGGTTCTGGCAATGGCTGTAAGCTTCTTATGGTAGTTGCGGGCTTTGTCAATGCGGCCATTCCTGGCATCGACGATTACGAAACCGAAGTCGGTTGACATATAGATTTTCTCATCGTCAAGACCGAAGGAAATGCTGTTCACTTTCTTCGATTCCGACATGGTGGCGTTCTTCAGCCCCGGAATATTCACCACGCGGTCGTTGTCGTAAAGGAGGTCGATGTTGCCGTCGGTGTAGACGATGCACAGATAACCGCCTTTAGCGTTGTAAGACGCGGTGTTTATCATAGGGCTGGAGAGATAGTTGCGCTGCGTATAAGCCAGAGACTCGCCGCTGGATTTGTCGTGGACGAAAAGCAGCGGCTTGCGTTCGCCGTAGACCTTGTCGTTTTCTCGATAGAGCTGCCCTAAAGCGAGTATGTAAACCCGTTGGGGAGCATCGTAAATCTGGTATACATCCGCATCGAAAGCCGGATGCAGTTTCCAGTCGCCGTCGGCACCGCGCATGGCCGTTGCGCCAAGAAGCATGGTGAGGCAAAAGAGGATTTTTCTAATCATATCATGTAGTAGGTATGGTAACTAATTTTAATGTGCGTTGACGGCGGTTATTTACTGTCGGTTGCTTTGTGCAAGTTCTGTTCCTGTCAGGAAACCGGGTTCTCTCCGCATATCGCGCCGATGAACTTTCGCATCGCCCTTCCGCGGTGCGAGATACTGTTTTTTGCCTCGGCGCTCATCTCGGCGAAGCTGACGTCGCTTTCGCGAGGGATGAACACCGGGTCATAACCGAAACCACCTTCTCCGCGTCGTTCCGTGGCTATGTCTCCCTCCACCAGGCCATGATAACAGCTTTCCGTGCCGTCGGCGTTGGCGAGGGCCACCACAGTGCGGAACTCCGCACGGCGTCCGGTAACTCCTTCCAGCTCATGAAGCAGCAGAGTGATGTTGTCGTCGGGACTGCAGTGCTCGCCGGCATACCGTGCCGTATAGACTCCGGGGGCGCCATCGAGGGCCTGTATCGTCGGCGAAGCAGTCAACGTTATAGTGGTCGCGCACATAACATGCCTTCTGCAGGGCGTTCCCTTCGAGTGTGTCGCTCGTTTCCGGGAGTTCCTCGTGGCAGCCTATGTCCGACAGACTCCTGATGTCGAGCCTGTCGCCCGCTATGGCTCTTGCCTCGGCGAGTTTATGCGCGTTGTTGGTGGCAAACACTATGGTTCTCATCTCTATGCTATTAACGCTGAATGCGCTGAGTTATTGTTACTTGCCAAGCACAATGTTCACAATCTTGCCGGGCACCACAATCACCTTCTTCGGCGTCTTTCCGTCAAGCCATTTGGCCGCTTCAGGAGCGCCGAGGGCAGCTTTCTCCACAGCCTCCTTGTCGAGGTCGGCCCCTAAGTCGAGTGTGAAACGGGTCTTGCCGTTGAAGCTTATGGCATAGCGCACGGTGTCGTCTTTGAGGTATTTCTCGTCCGCTTCCGGCCATGCGGCGTCCACTACGGTGGTGTCGTGGCCCAGCAGATGCCAGAATTCCTCGGCGATGTGCGGCGCATAGGGAGCAAGAACTCTGGTGAAGAGCTCCATCACCTGCCGGTTGGCCGACTTCTGCTTCTGCAGGTCGTTGAGTGCTATCATGAAGGCTGCCACAGAGGTATTGAATGAGAAGTTTTCAACATCGTCGGTAACCTTGCGTATCAGTTTGTGAATGGTACGCAGCTCTGCCTCGGTGGGTTCTTTTTCTTCCGCAGCCAGGGTCTGCTCCATCATGCCCCACAGCTTCTTCAGGAAGCGGCTGACACCGTCTATGCCGTTGGTGTCCCATGGCTTGCTCTGCTGCAACGGGCCGAGGAACATCTCATAAAGACGCAGCGTGTCAGCGCCATAGCGTTCCACTATGTCATCGGGATTCACCACGTTGAACATCGACTTGCTCATCTTCTCCACGGCATAGCCGCAGATGTACTTGCCGTCTTCCAGCTCAAATTCCGCTGTGGCGAAGTCGGGGCGCCATTTCCTGAAGCCCTCGGTGTCGAGGATGTCGTTGTTCACCAGCGAAATATCCACGCGGATGGGTGTGGTGTCGTACTGCTTGCGCAGCCCCTTGCTCACGAACTTATTGGTACCTTTTATGCGGTAAACGAAGCTTGAGCGGCCCTGTATCATGCCTTGGTTAACAAGCTTGCGGAACGGTTCCGGTTCCACAGTCACTCCTAAGTCATAAAGGAACTTGTTCCAGAAGCGGGAGTAGATGAGGTGGCCTGTGGCGTGCTCTGTGCCGCCCACATAGAGGTCCACGTTACGCCAGTACTCGTCAGCCTTGCGGCTTACTAATTCCTTGTCGTTGTGCGGGTCCATGTAGCGCAGGTAATACGCCGAGCTGCCGGCAAAGCCGGGCATGGTGCATACCTCCAGCGGACATCCGTCGGCGGTCTTCCAGCCCTTTGCCCTGGCAAGGGGAGGCTCGCCGTCGGCGGTGGGCAGATAGCTGTCTACCTCAGGAAGCTTGAGGGGAAGCTGTGTTTCGGGAAGCAGCTCCGCCACGCCGTCGCGATAGCATACCGGGAACGGTTCGCCCCAGTAACGCTGGCGGCTGAAGATAGCGTCGCGCAGTCGGTAGTTAACCTTTACGCGTCCTATGCCCTTGGCTTCGATGAATTCCTTGGCCTTTGCTATGGCCTGTTTCACCGTCAGCCCGTTAAGGTTCAGCTCTGGGCCGCAGGAATTTATCATTATGCCCTCTTTGGCGTCGAAGCTCTCTTCGCTCACATCGGCGCCTTCGATGAGCGGAATTACGGGGAGGTTGAAGTGGCGGGCGAAGGCATAGTCGCGCGAGTCATGTGCCGGAACGGCCATGATGGCTCCTGTGCCGTAACCGGCCAGCACATAGTCGCTCACCCATACCGGAATCTCCTTGCCTGTCATGGGGTTGACGGCATAGCTGCCGGTGAAGACACCGCTTACCTTCTTCTCTATCTGGCGTTCGCGCTCCGTCTTGTGGCTTACCTCCTTGAGATATTCCTCCACCGCCGCTGGGGTCAGTAGTCCATCAATGTCCAGCCCTTTCAGCCGCCGGGACACTGCCTTCACCAAATTGGGATCGGTAATTCCGGCAACGGAACACACCGTTACATTGGTCAGGCTGCGTCGTCCCACCACCTGCTCCTCCAGCCGAAGCTCCGGAGTTCTGAGATGCCGGCGTACCAGACTGGTGTTGGTACGAACCGTTTCCGTAAAGGCGTCTTTAGCGCCCTTAATGGTATTTTCCACCTCCGGCGAGGAAATGGATCGCTTTTCTCCAGTTTTGACCTCAAATGCCGCCGCCTGATTCTCTCCAAAGATCACCAGACAGAACCCGTTCAC
>CAJMDR010000223.1 GCA_905212215.1 uncultured Porphyromonadaceae bacterium | reverse complement strand
CATTGTGTGTTGCAGTCTAATTATTAGTCTTGCATTTTTTCAGACTGCAAAATTACAAAATATGGAACGAGTATGCAAGTAAAAGGGCGAAAAGGTGGGTTGATTCCTAATTAATCTTAAATTAATAGATAAGTCAGCCAAAGATTCAAAAAAAATTAGTAACTTTGCCGAAATTAAGGATTCATTTCCGCCCTTGCTGAAGTGGATTAAAGAAAAGAGACGAGAATGGCAAAACCGCGTATCCTCTATATTACCGAGGAAATCACCCCATATCTGCCCGATAGCTTCAACTCGCGTCTGGGCCGGGATCTACCTGTCATGAGTCAGGGCGACGGCTATGAAGTGCGTATCTTCATGCCTCGTTTCGGCTCTGTCAACGAACGAAGGAACCAACTGCATGAAGTGATTCGGCTAAGCGGCATAAACATACCCATAGCTGATTCAGACCATCCTCTGATCATCAAGGTGGCTTCCATGCATCCCTCCAGGATTCAGGTTTATTTCATAGATAACGATGATTATTTCCAGCGTCTCGAAACCGATGTGGACCCGATAGGGTCAAACCGTTCCGACAACGATGAAAGAGCGATATTCTTTACAAGGGGCACATTGGAAACGGTGAAAAAACTACGTTGGGAAGCCCAGATAATCCATTGCATGGGTTGGATGAGTGCCCTCTCCACCATGTTCCTGCACCGCATGTATGAAGGAGAACCCGGGGTGAACCGGCCTGCAATAGTCTTCACTCTGTTGGCAGGACAAACTCCAGAGACCCTCGACCCCTCTATTGTGGAGAAACTGCATGAAGAAGGGCTTGCCGATGCAGAGATGCAGGATCTGATAGAGGCTCCTTCGGATCCTAATTCTCTTTACAAGCTGGCTATGCGCCATGCGGACGCCATAGCCATTGCCGACCCTGGCGCAACTGAATTGCAGGAGTTTGCCGCTTCCCTCGGGAAACCTCTTCTCTCAATAGAACCTGATGCCGACGCCCAGGGCTTCGACACTCAGGTCTATCATGATTTCTACCAGTCAATTTTAAGTAAGTAAAATGAAAAAGCCCTTGAAGGCTTTCGCTGCCGTCTTCACCGCATGCGCTGTCATGACATTGCCGGCTTGCGAAGATTCATCAAACATAGGACCCTCTATCATTGACCCGACAGTCGCGATTAATGTAGATTCGAACTTCAACATCACCGGAAAGTCATTCCATCAGGCTGAGTTCGACTCCAGGGCAGAGACCATGCTTCTCGGTGCCGTTGACATGGATGGCGTGGGGAGCTACAGTTCATCGATAGTTACCCAGCTAATGGCCGCCACAAGCCTCAACATGCCGGACTCCATACCTCTTGATTCGGTAAGCGGCATGGCTTTGAAACTGAGTTTCCGCAAAGGTGCCCTCACAGGCGATTCATTGGCGCCTTGCCAGGTGAAAGTGTTCCAGCTCACTAAGCAGCTCCCATCCGGGATACAGAGTTCTTTCGACCCGACAGGGTACTATAATCCTTCATCGCCGTTAGGATTGAAAAACTACACAGCTTCCGTGCTCGGCATGGACTCGGCGGCATTGAAAGACCGTTTCGCGCACATAAAGGTAGATATGCCTCATGCTCTGGCTCGCAAGTTTGTGACACAGTACCGCACCGATGCCTCTGTGTTTCAGTGGCCGGCTACGTTCAACCAGTATTTTCCAGGTTTATACATAGAAAATACCTTCGGAAAGGGCTGCATGGTAAACATTACAGTGGCAGAAATGGCCGTATACTATCATAGGCTTGTGCGCAAGGCTGTCGTCATCAACGATACATCCAGGGTTGTGATGGTAAGCCATACCGACTCAGCCACTATCTTCTCCACGGCACCGGAAGTGCTCAGTTCAAATAACATTCGCATGACCATCGCCGACTCGATACGACAGATGGTGGACAATGGCAAGGTGATACTGATGTCTCCGTGCGGTTACCTGGCATCCGTACACATTCCCGCTCAGGAAATAGTGGACCGATACAGAGGCACCGATTTCGATATGGCTGTTGTGAACAACCTTATCTTCAGTATTCCTGCAAAGATTGTGACCAACAATTACAATTTGCGTCCGGCGCCCAACTTGCTTTTAGTGCGTCGGTGCGACCTCACCAGTTTCTTTGCCGAGAACCGTATTCCTGATGCAAGCAAGAAGTCGTTCTGGGGCAGCTACAACAACACAACAGGCTTATATACCTTCTCATCAATGAGGCAATATATAGTAGATCTGCTGAAAGACGACGGTGAGGTTAAGGAAGAGGATATGGACTTCGTTTTAGTTCCTATTCAACTTGAGACAGAGACCAATACTCTCAACAATACGACATACGTAACGTCCTGCACACCTTATATCTTCCAGCCCACGTTATGCGAACTGGACATGAGCAAAGCAAAGTTGCGCTTCACTTTCGGCACGAAGAACTGACCATTCAATAGTCAGTCATGAAGAAGACAGTAATAAGAATCATCATAATCGCGATTGTTGTATTGGCAGTCGCGATTATTAGTTGTTATGTTCTGATAAGCGCCAATGCTTCAGGAAAGACCTATGACACTGTGAAGTCAATACCAGGTAATGATGTTGGTCTATTGCTCGGAACCTCGCCTGTCAATAATGAGGGAAGCATCAACCGGTATTTTCAGCAGCGCATCATTGCGGCTTCGGAATTGTACAAGGGTGGGAAGATACGGCGTATCATAGCGAGTGGTGGAGATTACTCAAAGCGTAAAGGAGGCTGGAACGAACTGGAAGCGATGCATGACTCTCTTGTTTCACATGGCGTTCCCGACAGTGTGATTCTGTTGGATTACAACGGACAACGCACCATCAGTTCCATTCTCAATGCAATAAATGTCTATGGGCTCGATACCTTGACGTTGATTTCGCAGGAATACCACAATCAAAGGGCTATCTGGCTCTCGGAGCACTATGGACTTCATGTTATAGCCTATAATGCCAAGACTCCTGACTTGACGAATAAGAAGATAAGAAATATCTCACGGGAATTCCTTGCCAGGGTAAAGATGTTCCTTGACCTTGCTACCAGCAACGAATAAAATTGAGGTTAAGGAGTTTAAGGCGAATAAGGAATTTAAGGAGGTTAGGAATTTAAGGCAAGAGAGTAGTGATTAAAGAACCGCACCCAAAAGTCAGAGAAAAACTTTTGGGTGCGGCTCTTTTTAATTAAGTATCTTTAATGTAGGCCCCAAGCTGCGCCAGCTTGACCCGAGTTTGTACAACGCCGCGCTGGACCTTGGCTGCACGCCGCGCCAGGCATTCTCCAAGGTCTGGCCTATGGGGGTGTCGGCTTTCCATCCTAACACTTCGTTGGCTTTCTTCGGGTCAGCCCAAATTTTCTCTATGTCGCCGGCACGGCGCGGACCAATCTTATGGGGTACTTTCACTCCTGTAGCCTTCTCGAACTCGTTGATGAGCTGGAGCACACTGACGCCGCTTCCCGTACCGAGATTGAAAATCTCAAGTTGTGGAGTGTCTTTGCGTAACAGACGACGCAGAGCGGTGACATGGGCCTTGGCAAGGTCAACTACATCTATATAGTCGCGTATGCAGGAGCCGTCGGGGGTGTTGTAGTCATCGCCGAAGACTGTGAGTTCCTTGCGCAATCCTGCGGCAGCCTGGGTAAGGTAAGGAACTAAGTTCTGAGGTACACCCTGCGGCAACTCACCGATGTAAGCAGTGGGATGTGCGCCGATGGGATTGAAATAGCGCAACAGGATGCTCTTGATGGGAGCACCGCTTGAGATGACATCCTCTATAATCTCTTCTGAAATCTGTTTTGTGGCTCCATAAGGAGATGTGGGATGCTTTATCGGGGCTGTCTCGTCAATAGGATTGCGGTCAGGCTCTCCGTAAACTGTGCAGGAAGAGGAGAATACTATTCCTTCCACGCCGTAGTTCGGCATCATGTCGAGCAGATTCAACAGGCCGTTGAGGTTGTTGCGGTAGTATAGCAACGGTTTCTGCACGCTCTCGCCTACAGCCTTGGAGGCTGCGAAGTTGATAATGCCCTTTATGTTCTTGTGGTCGTCGAAGAGGCGCTTTACCTGTGTGAGGTCGGTGATGTCGCCATGGAAGAAAGCGGGGCGCTTTCCTGTTATGCGTTCAATACCATCGAGTACCGCGAGATTGGAGTTGCTGAGGTTGTCGATTATTACTACATCGAAGTCGTTCTCCAGCAGTTCCACAACAGTACCGCCGGTAACGAGAATCTTGGTTTTCTCCATATTATATTTGATTTGTGGCTGTTTCGTGAGAGGCATATTCCCTCATAAAAAGCAGGGAATATGCCACTTTAAAACATTGTCACTCGCCGAAAAGTTTGTCGGGGTATTTCCCTTCTTCTATGAGGCGTGCAATGGCAGCCACGGTGTCAGGACGGTCGGCGGCATAGGTCACGCCGAACCATC
>CAJMDR010000222.1 GCA_905212215.1 uncultured Porphyromonadaceae bacterium | reverse complement strand
TGAAGGCCGCAATGTAGAACAATGCAAGCCTGTGGACCAGCGCTTCGCATTACCCGTAGCCGAGCCGCAACGCTCTCCCGGCAACCGCATCTCGGCAACTGACCTCTCGGGCAAGTACTTCATCCAGTGGGATGACCTCGGTGGCAACAGCCCACGCCAGGGATACGACGCCTCGACACGAATCACTTTCCGGAATGACTCCGCTTTCATCGAGAATTTCTTCGGACTCGACTTCACCGCCAAAGGCAAATACGACGTCGCCACGCAGACCATAAGCATTGCGCCGCAGTTCGCCTTCACAGAGTCTCCCTACGGCGATTTCTGGCTCTGCCCCTTCGATTCACAGCGAGGCGGTTTCTATTCCGACCCCTCGGCGCACATCGACCTCACTATCACTCCCGAAGGAAACCTCAAGTCAGGTACTCTCGGCTGGGTGGTGGTAATCAAAGCCCCCGCAGCTACCTTCTACGGCTCCGCTTTAGGAATGAGCCGCAATCTGCAGTATAAGCTCACCAACGCCACCATGAGCGGCAACCAGCGCGACATAAAGACCAAGAATTTCGCGCCGGTAACATACCGCGTATATGTGGAACAGATCGCTCCAACCGACCTCCTTATCGCTAACATCGCCACCAACGGCCGCGAGGTGCATGCCTTGCTCAAGCCCGGTTACAAATGGGAGATGGAACCCCAGATACTGGTGGAAAGCGTAACGGTAGGTCCTTCCTGCAACTATCCAGCCACCTGGACCTCATCGCAGAATAAAGGCACCAACGCCAACATGACCGGCGAGGGCGATGTCGCCACTCTCGACTTCGGTCCCTGGGGCGTATTCCGCGCCAACGCTCTGCTCCAGTGCGCTTTCGGCATGGAAAGCTCACTGCTCGAACTCGATGCCGGAAAGACCATTACCTGGCCCACCGAATCCTCGAATGCCTTTGAAGGACAGGGAACGAAGGAGAATCCCTACAAAATCGCTTCCGCCGATGACTTCGTCAAACTCGCCACAAGAGTGAACGCAGGCGAGAAATTCACCGGAAGCTACTTCATCCAGACAGCCGACATCGACTTCTCGACCCTCAAGGGCACTTACTATCCCATCGGCAACAGCAAGACAAACTTCTTCGACGGTGACTTCAACGGCAATGGAAAAAGCATCAGCAAGCTCGTCATCAACCGTGGCTCGAACCAGTACACAGGTCTCTTCGGTAATGTAGGCGAGAATGGCTATCTGCACGATGTAAACATCACAGGCTCCCGTATCACCGCTTCCGGTAAATACAACGGCCTGCTGGTAGGTTACTGCCTCGGCAAAATCAACAATGTAAAGACAAACGGCTACCTAAAGTCTACAACAGAGAACAACGGCGGTGTGGCAGGCTATAGCTGCGCAATCCGCAACTCCAGCTTCGTAGGTCAGCTCATCGGCATGGCATATACCGGAGGCATCACAGGCGAACTGCACTGGGACACCGTTGCCAACTGCCACGTTTCGGCTGCCATCTCCTCCAGCATACCCAACACTATCGGCCACGCCGTGGGTGGTGTGGTTGGTTCCGCTATCGGTGCCACCAACAGTGGAAAAGCTTTCGTCAGCGACTGCTACTTCCTCGGCTCCCTCGCCGACAACACCGGTTATGCACATACCGGCGGCATCATAGGTTCTCTGGGCAACAACGCTTCAGCTTGCCGCAACATGGCAGTGGGCGTAATGACCACCAGTGTCACCAAGAACAGCATCGGCTCCGGCGGCGGCATAGTAGGCTACCTTTCCGGGGGCGCTATCTATGACTGCTATTCTTCCGTAGCCATTCAGGATCCCAGCGAGAACACCAAGGTAGGCGGTCTGGTAGGTCAGATTTCCGTTTCCAAGTTCATCACTCCCGAAGTGCGCAACTGTATCACCACAGGTCAGGTACGCATTGCCGGCATCGCCGCGCCCGCACAGGCTGTCTATGGCAGCAAAGAGGCTAACGCTGTCGTTACCAATACTTTCGCCGACACACAGACAACAGGCATAGATCATGGTGAAAACGGTAAATATACCCGCGAACTCGCGGTAGCACAGCCCCTCGAAGGCTTCGACGCCAATATCTGGCAGTTCCAGGAAGGCAGATATCCCATCATCAAGAACGTGATGCCCGCAAATGCAGCGGCTTTAGCTTCCGTACCCGCATTCCTTGCCGGCGACGAGAAGATCACCAATGTGAAGAACGACATCACCCTCACTCTGGATCCGGCCATTACCTGGGCTCTCTACAATTCCAACAGCCAGTATGTGCAGGAAACGGAAGGCATTAAGATCGAGAACGGCAAAGCCAAGCTCAAAGGTGTCCTCAGCCAGGAATTCTTAGTGGCATCGCTGGAAAGCGAAGAGCTGGGTGGCACTTTCTCGCGCATCTATTACCTCAACGTGGCTCCGAGCCAGTTCGAGGGTGAAGGAACCGCCGAGAATCCCTATCTCATCAAGACTGTCAACGACCTCAAGACTCTGAACAAGGCCATTACTCAGAACGGCCTCACTTTCGAGGATGACCACTTCGCTCTGGTCAACGACCTCGACTTCACCGGCGTGACCGACTTCTTCGGCGTTGCCGACGATTCCAAGGAGACTCACTCCTTTGCAGCCACCTTCGATGGCCGCGGTCATAAGATCAAGAACTGGAAGCTCAAGGGCCTCATGCTCAACGCCGAAGGCAAGGTAGCCCAGGGTAGCCGCCAGACAGTGGCCCTCTTCGGCATAGTAGGCAAGAAAGGCGTCATCAAGAACCTCGTAATCGACTCTTCCTGCAAGTTCGAGGGACACAGCGGCATCGCCTCCACCGTGGCTATCTGCTACGGCAAGGTAGAGAACGTGCGCAACTATGCCGACGTCACCGCCGCCAAGACCCACGCCGCAGGCATCGTGGCACGACTGGCAGCCGACGACGCTACAGTAACCAACTGCTATAACGCAGGCACTATCGTCTGCGGCAGCACTTACGCAGCAGGTATCGTGGCCGACATGGTAGGCAAATCGTTTGCAAGCTATTGCCAGAACGACGGTATCGTTCACACTGACTCCATCGTCTCCGACGTCAAATACTCCGCCACCTCCTGCGCATCAGGCATAGTAGCTGTGACCAACGGCTCTGCAACAGTAAGCTATTGCGTCAACCAGGGCGACATCACCTGCCCCGCGGAAGGAGCCGGAATCATTGCCAGAGCAGCCGCAGGAACGAAGATAATCAACTCCATCACCACCGGCCAGCTCAATGTAACCGACAAGTCCTCTTCCTTCGGCGCTGTAGTGGCTAACCGCCGCACAACAGAGCCATTCGAGAATGTCTACTACGACAGCCAGATCAACTTCCAGGGAGCCGCTTCCAACGCCGACTGGACAGGCTGTGTAGGCCTCAAGACCTCCGAAATGCTCAACGGACAGGCTCTCCAGGGTCTCGGCACCGACGTCTTCGACTACCAGAACGGCAAATATCCCGTTCTCAAGGCTTATGTGAACGAATCGGCAACTACCGCACGCCGCAACATGGCGCTGATACTGAATCCCGCCGATGCTCTCAACGAAATCTCCAACCCCGCTACCGTTACCACCGGCGATGGTGTGAAATGGTCGCTCAAGGGCGAAGGCTTCGCACTCAACGGCAACAACCTCACTCTGGTGAACATCAACAAGCCCGGCCACGCTACCCTCACCGCTTCTCTCAACGGCTATACCCGTTCCATCGAGATGCAGAGCGCACATGTGCCCTTCACCGGAAAAGGCACCGAGGCTGACCCGTATCGCCTGAACACCTTCAATGACTGGATGCTCCTCTCGCAGTACACCAACACCTATGGCTTCCGCTATGAGGGCAAGTGCTTCGCTATGGACAACGACGTCAAGTTCGACTCCACAGTGAACTACGTTCCGGTAGCATTCAACTCCGCATACCTCTTCGAAGGAAACATCGACGGTCGCAACCACAAGCTCATCGATGTCAAGATGACTTACACCGACAAGTCTCTTGACAGCTACGAGAATGTGGCTGTGATAGGCATGCTCGGCTCCAAAGGCGTGGTTCGCAACATCAACCTCTACGGCAAAATCTACGCTTACAAGTATGTAGGCGGTCTGGTGGCCGTAAGTCAGGGTCTGGTGGACAACTGCCACAACTACGCTGAGGTAGGAACTTCCAACAACACCAATACCGGTGGTCTGGTCTGCACCGCTTCTTCGGGTAAAATCACCAACTGCACCAACCACGGCAAGGTGATAGGCAACTACACCGTGGTAGGCGGCATCGTCAGCTACATCGCCTCTTCCGTAGAAGTGCGCAACTGCGTCAACTACGGCTCCGTAATGGCCTATGACGCGGCAAACAACCGTTACTACAACACCGTCGGCGGCATCATCGTACTCGGAGTGAGCGAGCGCGCGGGTTTTGTCCCAGTTGCAAACTTTGAGACCGAGAAA
>CAJMDR010000221.1 GCA_905212215.1 uncultured Porphyromonadaceae bacterium | reverse complement strand
ACAACACCGCCATGACCGGAGGCTCATGGGCAGGTAGCATCGCCGGAGGTGTCGCGGGCAATGTCGCAGGTCGAGCAGGAAAACTCCTTAAATAAAGTAATAACTCATAGTTACGAGTGACGAGGTTCACTTCATCACTCATAACTATGACTTAAAACCTGATTAAAATGGAATTTAAGTCATTAAAAAACATCGAAACTTCTTTTCGGCAGATAAGGCTGTTCGGCATCGTTATGGTATCGCTATGCGCCTTCATCGCAATCGGCTCGGTGGTGCTGTCGCTGAACTTTGCCGAAAAGCAGCGTGAGAAAATCTATGTACTGGACAACGGCAAGTCTCTGATGCTTGCCTTGTCTCAGGACATGGAGCAGAACCGCCCGGCGGAGGCACGGGAACACGTCCGACGCTTCCACGAACTGTTCTTCACTCTGTCGCCCGACAAGTCGGCGATTGAACACAACATCAACCGAGCCATGTCACTGGCCGACAAGAGTGCCTATAACTACTACTCCGATTATGTCGAGAAGGGTTACTACAACCGCATCATCGCCGGAAATATCACTCAGGTCTTGCAGGTGGACAGCATAGTCGCTGACTTCAACGACTATCCCTATAATGTAAGAACCTACGCCCGGCAGATGATTATCCGTCAGAGCAATGTCACGGAGCGAAGCCTGATAACCCAGTGTCGCCTCGTCAATACTTCCCGCTCTGACGACAACCCCAACGGTTTCATGATCGAGGGTCTGACGATTTTAGAGAACAAAGATTTGATAACCACAAAAAGAAACTTATCCCAATGAGCATAAAACAGAAAATCAACAACCTCGTGGCACCCTTATATAATAAGGTGTGGCACGCCCCGAAAGGGAAAATCAAAGAACGGGTGAAAAAGGCGTGCGACGACCTTCCCCGTAACCAGCGGCTGATGGTCGTTACAGTCCTGCTGTCAGCGTTCATCCTCACTGCCTTCTTCGTGTTCGGACACGCCTGCTACAAGATGGGTGCCGGCCACGCTCGGCAGGCGGTCGAGATAGAGCATATCAGGCAACTGGAACTTCCGAAGGATAATGCTCCCGATGTTTCATCTTATAACATAAGCCATGAAACTGATTGACGACCTCAAAACGAAGTTCACGCCCAAGACTGTGGCTGAACGGGAGCGGCTCAAACGCCTCACGGTCTATACACTCCTTATATTGTCCTTTCTTGTATGCCTGTGGATCATCTTCGCCCCAAGCAGCGAGGATGAGACGGCAAAAGGAAAGGCGAACATGGAGCTGCCAGACCAGACTTCCGCCGGTATGCCCGATACCAAACTGAAGGCATACGAACAGGAACAGGCGCAGAAAGAGAAGTCGCGCAACGACAGCACAATCAACGCCGTATCGCTCCAGCTCGACACGGTTACTGCCCCGGCAACGCCGACAGTCCCCGATGAAATCCAGAACTCTGCGGCGGCATACCCGCAGGCATCGTTACAGGATTTTTATGTGCCTGACTACAATGAATCGGCGCAGGTGGCCGAATTGCAGGCACGGATTGATGAGCTGGAGATGCAGAATGCTATGGCACAACAGCAGACCCGACAACCCAACGAGATGGAACTGCTTGAAAGGTCTTATCAGTTGGCGGCGCAGTATATGGGCAATGGCAACAATGTCAACGGCCAGGCACCTCCGGCACAATCCGAAGAGAAAGGTAAACGCAATGTACAGCCGATGCAGAACGTGACCCACAATGTCGTATCGACTTTAAGTGCCGCCACAAACGACCGTGGCTTCAACACCTCTGTCGGCATAAAACGCTCGGCAGGTAGGAACACAATCGCCGCTGTCATAGCCGGAGACCAGTCGGTAACCAACGGGCAGTCCGTAAAGCTGCGGACAACCGAACCAATGTGGATCGGAAACAGGCTCATCCCTCGCCAGACTACGCTGACGGGACTGGCAAGGTTGCAGGACGAGCGTCTGGAAATCGAGATTACCTCGGTGGAAACCGGAGGCTCTATATATGAAGTTGAGCTGAAAGTGTATGATTCCGATGGTCAGGAGGGTATAAATATCCCCAACTCGATGGAATCTGACGCACTTCACGAAATCGGAGCCAATATGGGCAGCACGATGGGCAGCTCAATCAACATCTCAACCGATGCCGGTGCGCAGATTGTCTCCGATGTGGGCCGTGGGCTTATCAACGGTGTAAGCCAATATCTCACAAAGAAGATGCGGACTGTCAAAGTACATCTGAAATCCGGGTACCGCGTAATGCTTTACCAGCCGGAAAACAATTAAACCACTTAAATCCAACGTAAAAATGAAACTGAAAAAAATTATTCTTTCAGCCATCGCCGTCATAGGCATGGCAACCTCCGCCTTCGCAAAAGGCAAAAAGACAGCCAATAGTGCCGATAACAACGTGTCGCCTGACACTGAACAGGTTGCCGAACACGACCACAATGTGTACGGCTCCAACTACACCGACGGCGACAAGTTTGATGGTCTGACCCGAAAAGTCGGCTTCGACCGGATGATTCCACCTCACGCTCTGGAAGTATGCTATGAGAAGACTACGCACATCATTTTCCCGGCAGAAATCACCTATGTGGATTTGGGCAATGAAAACCTTGTCGCCGGACTTGCTGACGGTGCGAAGAACGTGCTGCGTGTGAAATCCGCCTTCAAGTCCTTCAAGCAGGAAACAAACCTGTCGGTAATCACGGAGGATGGCAGCTATTATACGTTTAACGTGAAATTCGCCAAAGAGCCGCTGTTGCTCAGTATCGAGATGACAGACTTTCTCCACGACGGAGAATCGGTGAATCGTCCCAACAACGCGCAGGAGATATACTTGGAGCGTCTTGGCTCTGAATCGCCCATGCTTGTCAAGCTGATTATGAAATCAATCTATAAGCAGAACAAGCGTGAAATCAAGCATATAGGCTCAAAGCGTTTCGGGGTACAGTTCCTTCTGAAATCCATCTATGCCAACAACGGACTTCTCTACTTTCATACCGAGTTGAAAAACACCTCCAACATTCCTTTCGACATAGATTTTGTATCGTTCAAGATTGTGGATAAGAAGGTTATCAAGCGAACCGCCATGCAGGAGCAGGTGTTGGAGCCGCTGCGCGCCCAAAACTATGTAGTGGTCGTTCCGGCAAAATCCTCGGAGCGCACTGTGTTCGCTCTGGAAAAATTCACAATTCCCGACGATAAGCACCTTGTGATCGAGGTCGCCGAGAAGGACGGTGGCAGACACCAGTCCTTCGTGGTGGAGAACGAGGATATTGTAAGAGCAAACGTAATCGACGAACTTTCAATTCAGTAACCCATGAGAAAAGCGATGATGATAATCGCTGCCATGCTTGCCCTCTGCGGAGGGCAGGCAATGGCCCAGCGATGCCTCCCCGGTATGTCAGCCGTGGAAATAAAGACGGATATGACAGACGGTTTTTATACCGGCAGTTCCCGTGACTGCGGCTATTCCTTCGGCGTGTATTACTCGGTGTTCAAAGGTGGCGCGAACACATGGAGCTTCGGCGGCGAGTATCTCCAGACCTATAAACCTTACGCCGAAAAGGGACGCATCCCCGTGGCGCAGTTCACGGCGGAGGCGGGATATAACCTACACCTTGTCAGCGACTATTCCCAGACATTCCACCTCTATGGCGGTGTGTCGGCTCTCGGAGGCTACGAAACGGTAAACTGGGGCAAACACATCCTGTCCGACGGCTCCACGCTCCACAACGGCGACGCCTTCATCTATGGCGGTGCGCTCACTCTGCAAGCTGATTTCTATCTCTCTGATAAAATCGCGCTGACAGCCAACGTAAAGGAGCGTTTTGTATTCGGCAACACAATCGGGCATTTCCATACGCAGTATGGTGTCGGCGTCAAATTCATAATCGAGTGAGCTATGGGTATCAAAGTATTCGACCTTGACATACACAATCTGCCTCTCGCGGATTTCATGCGGGCTATGGGCTATGAGCCGACAGCCCGCGACGGCAACCGGCTGACATACGACAGTCCGTATTCCTCTGACGATTCCATCGTCGTGGATACCGAAAAGAACGGCTGGTACGACAAACAGGAGCCGGAGAAATGCTACGGTGGAATTTATGATCTTGCCTATGAGATAACCGGCAGTTGCAATCGCTCGGAATTAAATCTTTTCATCGCCGCCGAGATGAAAAAGATTATGGATTTCAAATGCTACGAGGTTCTGGGTAACGGTGAAAGTCCCAATGCTGATATGATACTGGCAATGCTTGTCAAGAACAAAGATGGCAAAAGAGCCGATGCCAAGCAGGAGCAGCCGAAGGAGGAAACCCGGAAGCCGAAGCCCGGACGCAAAATGCGCTTTTAGCCTATGGATATAGACGCTATCAAAGGAATATCCCTTGTAGATTTTCTGCACCGCCTCGGCTACGATCCGACCGGACGCGACA
>CAJMDR010000220.1 GCA_905212215.1 uncultured Porphyromonadaceae bacterium | reverse complement strand
GCGATGGTATCGTCGAGCATAGGCTTTAGGTCTTCTACATCGATTGAGCCGTTGGGTTTGCTCTTTACCACAACAACGTCAAGGCCTGCAACCATGGCGGAAGCGGGGTTGGTGCCATGTGCAGAGTCGGGAACGATAACCTTTGTGCGCTTGCTGTCGCCGCGGCTCTCGTGGTAACGGCGCATCACCATCAGACCGGTAAGCTCGCCGTGGGCGCCGGCATACGGGTTGAGGGTAAACTCGCTGAGACCGCTCAGTTCTGCCAGCATCTGCTGAAGGTTATAATAGAGTTCGAGAGCACCTTGTGCTGTTTCTGCCGGCTGCAACGGATGCAGGGCGGCGAAAGGACGCAGGGCGGCTACTTCCTCATTGATTTTAGGATTGTACTTCATGGTGCAGCTGCCTAACGGATAGAAGCCGGTATCCACACCGAAGTTCTTGTTGCTCAGGTTGGTATAGTGACGCACGGTGTCGAGCTCGCTTACTTCCGGAAGCTCGAGTTCCTGATGGCGTTGCAGGTCTGCAGGTATGCCTTTAATGGCCTCGGCCTTGAATTCATTGGCGGGGAGCTCATAGCCGCGGCGGCCGGGACGCGACACCTCGAATATCAGTTTGTCGTAGGTTTTCATGTCTTTTTCAGGCAAGGATAGCGTTGATGAAATTGTCTATTTCGGCTTTGGTGCGTTTCTCTGTCACAGCGAAGGAAACGAGTCCGTTGCCCATATCCAGACCACCCATAAAGCCCTTTTCAAGCAGCTTGGCGTTGAGAGCCTTGATGTCGAGGTCGGTATGCAGGGTGAATTCTTTCAGGAAAGGCTTGCCGGGGAATGCTTCGGTGAACTTGCCGGTTTCCAGCAGACGTCTGTGCAGATAGTGTGCGCCGTCGGCCGAGAGTTCGTTCACTTCGCGCATGCCTTGCTTGCCCATAAGTGCAAGATAGATGACGGCATACAGCACCATCAGGCTTTGGTTGGAGCAGATGTTGGAGGTAGCCTTCTCGCGACGTATATGCTGTTCCCTTGCCTGAAGGGTAAGCACGAAAGTGCGGTTGCCGTTGGCATCTTTGGTAGCGCCAACCACACGACCCGGCATCTTGCGCAGCAGAGCTTTGGTGCAGGAGATGTAGCCCAGATACGGACCGCCGAATTCCATGGGCATGCCCAGAGGCTGTCCATCGCCACATGCTATGTCAGCACCCCATTCAGCGGGAGTGCGGAGTACTGCGAGGGCAGAGGGATCGGCATACATCGCCATGAGTGCCTTGGATGCGTGAAGCTGGTCGGCAATACCGGTGAAATCTTCTATGATGCCATAACGGTTAGGCTGAGGAAGCAACATGCCTGCCACATCGCCTTTAGCCAGTTCGCCGGCAAGGAGGCTGAGGTCGGTAACGCCATCTTTGGCGGGAACCTCTGTCAGCTCGATGCCATGGTAATGGGCATAAGTGAGCATTACGCGGAGTACCTGCTCAGGCAGAGTGGCGCTTGCCAGAACGCGGTTCTTCTTGCGTGCGGAAGCCACCATCATCATCATAACCTCGGCTGCTGCCGTGGCGCCGTCGTACATGGAGGCGTTTGTGCACTCCAGGCCGTCCAGTTCGCTAATCATGCTCTGGTATTCGAAAATGTACTGAAGAGTACCCTGCGAAATTTCGGGCTGATAGGGAGTGTAGGCGGTATAGAACTCGCTGCGCTGCAGAAGATGGGCTACTGTGGCGGGAGAATAAACGTCGTAAACGCCGCCGCCGGCAAATACACACAGAGGCTGGTTCTTGCTGCCCAATTCATCGAAGTGACGGCGCAGCTCTATCTCGCTCTTTGCCGATGGAATATTGTATTCGCGGTTGAAGATAACACTTGCCGGAACGTCGGCATAGAGGTCTTCAATGCTCTCGAGACCTATGCGCTGGAGCATGTGACGGATGTCGGCCTCGGTATGCGGTATGAATTTGTTTGACATAAAAAGGATTGTTTCAACTCTTTGACAACGGAACAAGCCGCTTCCTGCCGGCAGTCTTTGTACCGTTTGTCCGACAGAAGTGCAAAGGGTACTTAAGAAAGTATTGAAAAGGTAAAATCGGCGGCTGCCGGCCATGTGGGCAGCAGTCGCCGGTTTATTTTGCGGAATCTTTGATTATTCCTCGCAGATTTTAGCGTAAGCCTCGGCATCGAGAAGATCAGCGGGAGCCTCGCTGAGTTTCACTTTCATGATCCAGGCTCCGAAAGCATCTTCGTTGATGGATTCGGGAGCATCCTCGAGGGCTTCGTTAACCTCTACTACCTCGCCACTGACGGGGGAGATGAGGTCGCTGGCGGCCTTTACAGACTCTACAGCGCCGAATTCCTCACCGGCTGTAACGGTGTCGCCTACTTCGGGCATGTCAACGTAAACGATGTTGCCGAGGGCATGCTGTGCGTAGTCGGTGATGCCTACTGTGGCGATGTCGCCTTCTACCTTTACCCATTCATGGGAATCTGCGTAAAGCAGTTCTGCCAATACTTTGCTCATGATGACTGGTTATGTATGATTTTGTTATTTATTTCTTATTTCTTATAGCTTTTGTCGTAGAAACGTTTCTTTACCACTTTGCCGGGGAAAGTCTTCTTTCTGATGCGGATTTCTACGGGAGTGCCGAGCTTGTCGTAGGGCTTGTCTATCATGGCCATGGCCACGCTCTTGCCGGTGGAGATGGAACGGTAACCGGTGGTTACGTAACCAACCTCTTTTCCGTCGGCCTCTACGGGATAGCCGTGTCTCGGTATAGCGTTGCCTTCGAGCTCGATGCCCACGATGCGGCGCTTAACGCCTTCGCTCTTCTGCTGCCAGAGGGCTTCGCGGCCTATGAACTCGGGTTTATTGAACTTGACGAACATGCTCAGACTGGCCTCGATGGGGGAGATTTCAGCGCTGAGTTCATCGCCGTAGAGAGGCAGACCAACCTCGAAACGGAGAGTGTCGCGGCAGCCAAGGCCACACGGTGTCACTCCGGCTTCCATGAGTTTGTCCCATACTTTCTGTATGTAGGAGTGGGAAGCATAGATTTCGAAGCCATCCTCGCCTGTATAGCCTGTACGGCTGACGATGATTTCCTCGCCGTCGCGCTCAAAGGTGGTGAAAGTGTAGAAAGTCAGGTCGCGTACCGGAAGGTCGAGGACATTGACGAGAGTGTTTTCAGCCTCGGGACCCTGAACGGCTACTTCGCCGTAATAGGGGCTCTGGTTTTCAACTTTAACATCGAAGCCTTCAGCCTGCTTTTCAATCCAGGCCCAGTCTTTGTCTATGTTGGCAGCGTTGATTACGAGAAAGAATTCATTGTCGTTAACTTTGTATACGAGAAGGTCGTCGACAGTACCGCCGTTCTCATAGCACATCATGCCGTAGAAGATCTGGCCGTCGGGAGCACCCGTTACATCGTTTACAAAAATATGGTTGACATACTTCTCAGCTTCGGGACCTTTTACACGCACTTCGCCCATATGGCTCACGTCGAACACGCCAACATTGTGGCGAACGGCATTGTGTTCTTCTGTTATTGTGGTGTATTGGATAGGCATATCAAAGCCTCCGAAGGGACTCATAAGAGCACCTTGCTTTACGTGGCGGTCATGCAGACACGTTTTTGCGAGTTGATTTTCCATCGGTTGATTCATGGTGTTAGTCCCCGTAGGGAAATTTTTGTCAAAGTTACAAAGGTTTTGGAAACTATGCAAATAGCGCCGGGAATTTAGTGCTGATTGGACCGAAATTTTTATCTCCGGTAACTAATCCCTTGCTATCGGCATGAATAGCTGTGAAGAAGCGGCGTATCATGATGACTGATACACCGCTTCTAAATTCTGTTACAGGTGGTTCTTACTTGAAAAGATACTGAGATGAGATGGACTGGTTGTTATGGATGCGACGGATGGTGTCGGCAAACAGTTTGGCTACGGGCAGAACGGTAGCTTTACTGTCCTCACGCTCGTAAGGAATCGAGTTGGTGAAGATAATCTCGGTGAGACCTGAATTGTTCACGCGCTCGGTTGCGGGGTCGCTCATAACGGGATGCGAGCAGAGGGCTCGTACTGACTTGGCACCCTGTGCCATAAGCAGGTCGGCTGCCTTGGTGATGGTGCCGGCGGTGTCCACTATGTCGTCTACCAGAATCACGTTCTTGTCCTTTACGTCGCCGATAACGGTCATGTTGGCCACTACGTTGGCCTTGGCACGCTGTTTGTGGCAAAGTACCAGAGGAACATCGAAGTATTTGGCATAAGAGTTGGCACGTTTTGCGCCACCTACGTCGGGCGATGCCATTACGAGGTCCTTGAGGTGCAGGCTTTCGATGTAAGGAATGAAGATTGAAGAAGCGTAGAGATGGTCTACGGGAACATTGAAGAAGCCCTGAATCTGGTCCGCGTGGAGATCCATGGTAATGAGACGGTCTATGCCTGCTACAGTGAGGAGGTCGGCCACGAGTTTGGCGG
>CAJMDR010000219.1 GCA_905212215.1 uncultured Porphyromonadaceae bacterium | reverse complement strand
CTTTTTTCTTCTTGATTTTAGCCTTCCTTGTGTCGGCGAAATAAGGTTTGATGAGCGCTACCGCCCAGTTGTCGTCGGCGGTGAACGACGGCTGGTATCCGCGGGGAATGTTGTAGGCCTTTCCGCCCGAAGTGCTGCGTATGGTGAGCATGCCGTCGCCTTCCTGCGGATTCACCATATAGGCGGCCCACTGGCCATTGTTGCTCAACGCCGATACCCGCACATTCTGCCACGAGTCGAACGCATCATGGTCAAGAGGCTTTTTGCCCCACGCCATAGCCACGCCCGCTACCGCTATGAGCAATAGGAGAAATTGTTTTTTCATTGTTCAGTCTACTTTATGGAGGTCGTGACCCATACGCGCCTTCTTTGTGTGCATATAGAATCTGTTGTATTCGTTCGGTTCAATCTCCAGAGGCACAGTCTCCACCACCTTCAGGCCGTAACCGTTCAGGGCGCGGCGTTTCATGGGGTTGTTAGTGAGCAGACGCATGGAACGTATGCCTAATTCATGCAGAATGTTAGCTCCCACGCCATAGTCCCGCTCATCGGCACGATGGCCTAAGTGGAGGTTTGCGTCGACGGTGTCGAGTCCCTCTTCCTGAAGCTTATATGCGCGAATCTTGTCCATCAGGCCTATTCCACGTCCTTCCTGGCTGAGATATACCACAGCGCCGCAGCCTTCGCGCTCTATCATCTCCATGGCGGCATGGAGCTGTTCGCCACATTCGCAACGGCGTGAGGCGAAGGTATCGCCTGTGATGCACGATGAATGCATTCGTACCAATATCGGCTTGTCGCCGCTG
This sequence comes from uncultured Porphyromonadaceae bacterium, assembly GCA_905212215.1. Classification (GTDB taxonomy): domain Bacteria; phylum Bacteroidota; class Bacteroidia; order Bacteroidales; family Muribaculaceae; genus Lepagella. Next base: position 3,669 of record CAJMDR010000219.1, on the reverse strand, counting down.
ATCTCTCCTTTAATCAGCGCCACATGTTCCAGGCCGGAAGCTATCTCACGGAAAGGTATCAGGCGGAAATGGCCGTATTGAGTGGGCAGATCCACCTCTTCGCCACGTTCCACGAGGCTTTCACGTTTCAGGCGGTATGCTATGAGGTCGGCTATGGAAATCAGTTTCAGGCCCCATTCGTCGGCACGACGACGCAGTTCCGGCAGACGCGCCATACTGCCGTCGTCGCTCATTATCTCCATCAGGGCGGCTACCGGCTCCAGACCTGCCAGACGGCAGAGGTCCACGCTTGCCTCGGTGTGGCCGGCACGCTGCAGAACACCTTTGTCCTGAGCATAGAGCGGGTTGATGTGCCCCGGTCTTCCGAAGGTCTCCGGACGCGATGCCGGGTCGGCGAGTGCACGGATGGTGGCGGCGCGGTCTTCTATGCTTACTCCCGTGGTGCAACCCTTGAGTTTGTCTACGGTAACGGTGAAGGGTGTTCCCAACATCGAAGTATTGTCCTCTACCTGTTTTTCGAGGTCGAGTTCTTTGCAACGGCTGATGGGCATAGGCACACACAGCACACCACGCGCATTCTTGAGCATGAAGTTCACCTGTTCCGGCGTTATCTGCTCTGCCGGAACTATCAGGTCGCCTTCATTCTCTCGGTCTTCGTCGTCTACAACTATTACAAATTTGCCCCGGCGGAAATCCTCCAGAGCCTCTTCTATGCTATCCAGCTTAATTTTAGTATCCATGCTCGGTGAGTAGCAGTGTATCAGTTTGTTAGGCGGCAGGGAAAATGTACGGAAAAACCGATTTTACAGACTGTTGCCCCGCAATATCCGGTCAGCGGGATCATTCGTCCGCGACTCAGGATTCCGTTTTATCCGGTCATTGTTCCCCGACAGCGAATTTTAAGGATTCAAATTTTGTGCAAAGGTAACAAAAAATCAGGTATGTTGCGAGCTTCCGCACTTGTTATTTTTCAAAATAGGTGAATCGGACTGATCGGACCTATCGGACAGAGTTCCCGAGAAACAAAGAACAGCGACAACACTATGGTTTCTCTGGTTGAGGCTATGTCAAAAATTGTCGCAATGTAGGGACAGTATTCTGCAACACCCTCTGCCAAAGAACTATAGCAAAGCGACAGGCAAAAATAACCTCTGCTCCTCCCTTTACTCTGCGTGCTGATAAAATGTGACGCTTGAAATATCCCTTAACCTCTGCTCCTCCTTTTACTCTGCGTGAGGTTATGCAAGAGGCTATGCGTGAAGCAAAAATTCGCCTCTGAGTGACCCCGATTCAGGCGCAGAAAAGGCTTAGTACCTAAGGGGCAAAAAAATTATTTCTGTTTTTTACCGCCGTACTGTTTTTTTGATTAATTTTGCGCCTCGAAAATGAACCGCAAACTGTCGTTGCTGGCAATTCTTCTGGCGGCCGCGATGATGTCTTCCTGCATAAGCCAGAACCCCGGTATCTTCGGCAATCTCCCGGAGATATACAGACATGTAGCCGAACAGCGCCGCGACGTTGACGAGCTTCTTGTCGACGGAACCACCACGGACGATGAAGCGGCGGCGGCGGCACGAGGTTATACGGCCAGCCTCGATGCCATGCAGAAGATTCTGCAGAAGGAAGCCAAGGCCATGAAAGGACTCCCTATTCCCCTTTCCACTTCCCGGGATTGCGGTTACAGCGCCTCTTCCGCCGTTATTGAGGATGTCACTCCGGGTCTGGTGACGAAGGTCCTCATTCGCATCCCCGTAAAGGCTAACGCCGAAAGAACCGACGACAGACAGGCCTATCTCACTTTTCTGGACGCCGACGGTCTACCAGTGGCGAAATCCATTGCCTGGTACGACCCCGACGCCAAGGCGGTACGGCTTGAGGTGCCTTTCGCGCTGATTGAGGAAGAGAAAGCGGTTTCCCCGGATGCTTTCGACCATTATGAACAGACTATGGCGCTGCGGCTTGTGGGATATAAGGAATATAATTCCGACAATGTGGAGCATCCTTCTTCCACTCTGTTGAAGTTGGAAGGTTCTCCGCTGATGCACGGCGATTCCGCAACCATGGATTCTTCCGAGAATGCTCTTCTCTCCGACTCCACCGCTACCGATGAGCCGGAAGCGGAGGCGTGGAACGGTCCTCTGCTTGACGCAAAGGGTGTTGGCCATATCCGTCTCGGAGCCGCGCTAACGGCTCTTCCTGACCATGACGAGGGTGTCTACGACCACAAGCATCTGGAAAAGCAGTTCGACGAGATGGAGGAGGAGCCTATGCTCACCGCCTCTTTCCGCATGAACGGAAAGACTGTTGCCACCGCCTTGGGCGATGAACAGGGAAACATTATCTTCATCACCATCGAGACTCCGGGGATAAAGGTGGAGATTGACGGACATTACTTCGGTGTGGGCGACCCTATTCCCGATTTGCTTAAGATGAAGGGCGTCAAGCCTGATGAATCGGGGGCTTTCGCCGCCACTTACCACGGCATTTCTTTCACTCCCACTCCTTCGGGTGCCATTCATTCCATCTCCGTAGGCGCCGTCTGGTAGGCTTACGTATTTAGCCTCGCGCATTTGGCCTCACGCAGAGTAAATCAGAAGGAGTTTGTTTTTCGCACGATAACCACACGATTTAACTCGCGCGGAGTAAAAGGAGGAGCAGAGGTTAGGGGATATTTCAAGCGACACTTTTGGCAGTGCGCAGAGTATTGGAAGGAGCAGAGTTTTTTGCTTACCAGCCGCTTTGCTTTGGTTCTCTGGTTCTCTGGTCCAAATAATGACCATAGAACCAATGAATCCATTGTTTTTATCGCTTTGCTCTGGCTCTCTGGTTCTCTGGTCCAAATAATTGACCATAGACCTAAAGAAACCATAGTGTCTATCCTTTAGCATAATATCCAATATTCTATATTCTCTGCTCCTCCTTTAACTCTGCGCGAGGTTAAAAGTGCCGATTGGAATATTCATTATCCTCTGCTTCTATCTACGCGAGGTTAATATTCAGGCTTATTTTGGCATTTTGCCATAATCACCCACCCGAATTTCATGCTAATCTCAACTAAACACCACTCCAAACGAGTCCTGCACGGTTATAGTCATTGCAAAAAGTCACTTACAAACTACACATTCTTCCCAACTTTTTAATTTTATTGAAATTTTTTGGGTAAAAATTTAGCGAATAAAATAATGTATATTAACTTTGTAGCCGGAAAGAGAACCATTACATCCTGAAACGTGAATCACCCGGAGCAAAAACTCCCGGGATGCGAAATTATCAGCAAGCCAAATTTTGTTGCGTGTCAGATAATTTTTCAACAATTTAACAACAACTGGACCAAGGTGTTTTTTTCGCTGCTATCTGCTTCCCCATAACACGAGCACATCACCTACCCGGAAACGGAATCCCCACCCCTGATTCCCTTCTGTGCCATGTCTCTCGGACAGCTTACATGCTGTCACCATGACCCTGCCGGAGAACTTGTTCCCCGTATTCTTACCCCGTACTCGGCAATCCGACGTACCACTCTTACTACTCCCCCCCCTAAAAAACAACCGCCGGGGGACGACGTCATTCAAACCCGAAACTTGCCCGGGAAAGAATGACCGACTACGTAAAAATTAACTAGGGTGTTCAGTTCTATGTTCCAAAATTAGCTCGCTTTATTGAGTGTCT
>CAJMDR010000218.1 GCA_905212215.1 uncultured Porphyromonadaceae bacterium | reverse complement strand
ATCACCTCCAATGCCGCGTCCTCCACCGTTATGCCCTCCGCATCCGCCACACGATGCAACTGTCCCGCAATGTCGCGTTCTGTGATGCGGGCAAAGTCATAAGTCTGGCAACGGCTGAGGATGGTGGGAAGCACCTTGTTCTTCTCCGTGGTGGCGAGGATGAACACCGCATACGATGGCGGCTCCTCCAAGGTCTTGAGGAAGGCATTGAAGGCCCCGGTGGAGAGCATGTGCACCTCGTCTATGATGAAGACACGGTAATGCCCCGTTGCCGGCGGCACATTCACCTGTTCCGTCAGCGAGCGCATTTCGTTGACACCGTTGTTGGAGGCGGCATCCAGCTCTATGACATTATACGACATACCTCTCTCGAAGTCGCGGCAGGAATCGCATTGTCCGCAGGCCTCGCCGTCGGGCGTTCGGTGCTCGCAGTTGATGGTCTTGGCGAAGATGCGCGCACAGCTCGTCTTACCCACGCCACGCGGACCGCAGAACAGATAAGCCTGCGCCAGGCGGCCTGATTCAATGGCATTTTTCAGAGTGCGGGTCAGCGCCGTCTGACCCACTACCGAGGCAAACGTCGAGGGACGGTATTTACGTGCCGATACAATATACGGAGAACTCATGATGCAAAGATAACACAATTTCCGCCTTCAATGAAATTTACTTCGCATATTTGCCTCTGAGAAGGCATTTTTAACCTCACGCAGAGTAAAAGGAGGAGCAGAGATATTTATTTTTCTTATTGATCCGCTTCTCCTGGAGATGGAGTAAAGAGAGAAAAATTAGAGAGATTGGAGTGAGAGGTTCCCGAAGTGCCGCATATGCCTTTATCACAGCACCCTCAGAAACAGCACCCTCAATCTTATTCCGGCGCCTGACCCGTCATCCCAATAGCATCCAGGAACTCCTTGTCATAGCTCACTCTCTTTTCCAGATCATGCCCATAGCGGGAACGCAGCAACGACAGCGTAGTGGGCGATATGTCGAGATAAGAGGCAATATGGTAACCCGGCACACGACGAATGAACGAGGAGGTCTTGAAGCGGATAAAGTTGAGATAGCGCTGATATGCATCGCGTGGTGCGAGGTACTGATACCTCACTTCGAGATACGCAAGCTGCAGCAACGGCAAGACCCGAAAGGTGATAAGCAAGTGACCTGCTGAATCCGGCGCCACGGCTGCCGGACCTCTTCCATAGAGACAGTAAGAGGCGTGCCGCAATGAACAGGCACGCCTCTTCTTTATTTTATGTCGACGCTATTAATGCGGGCGGAAATGTCATCTCACAAATACCTTGAACACCTCTTTGCCTGCCTTCACAATATACAGACCCTGAGGCGCCGGTATGCGTGCCTCTGACTGCGGACGCAGTTTTCTCAGGCTCATTCCCCGTGCATCACAGACGCTTACCTCGACGCCTTCCGGAACGCCTGTAACAATTATGGCGCCCTCTTCGGTGCAGACGGATAATCCCCGGGTGGAAACCGCATCCACATTCCCTGTGGCTGACACCACCATGGGCATTGACTCTCCACGATCATACAGAGCCGAGACTTTATACTGATGGGTGCCGGCTATGTTTTTCACAGTGCAGAATGATGAAGCGGCCGGCACGGTTGTAAGCAGCTCCTCGTCCCTGTATACATTGTAGCCGATCAGAGTCGCCTTTCCTGTGCCGAGCGGGATGTAGTTTACATCGTCTATCATCCATATGGGGGCGTCGGCGCTACCCTGATAAGGGCCCGGGTGTATAGCGTGGAAAGCGAGGTAGCGGGTACCTTCCGGCACCACAAAGGCAAAGCGCTTCCACATGGACGAGAACTCACCTTTTTCAAGGAGGGAGAAAGCTGTGGTATCGCTGATCGTGGAGGAAATGAGGACCTCGTAGGGCATTTTATAGTCGAAGTAAGCGGTGGCATAGAACTCTATGCGCTGTCTGCATCCGCTCAGTTCAGGAGTTATCAGCCAGTCATTGACCGGGCCGTTGTTGAGCACACACAATGATGCAGCGAACCTGTGTCCTCCGTCACGCGATGAGAACCATGAGCTGTTCCAGGGAGAGGTTGAGTTATCCATTACAAAGAAAGCATGCTTCTGACCGCTCACCGGCAGCACTTTGCCATTGATGGTGAACCTGATGGTGTTGATTCCGTCACCATCTATGTTAGTCCAACCTCGGATGCTGTCGGTGAAAGAGGAACAACCCTCGAAGTCTTCGGTGACAGGCTCGAGCGGCACCTTCTGCATGTCGGGAGCAATCCAGGTAAGCTTCAGCTGTGACTGGCCTGAGCCCACAAGACCACGCACGGAGGGCATGGACGATGGCACTACTGCGAGAGTATCGGTAACAGCATTGTTATTGGAGGTGTCCTGGTCACCCTGAAGCTCAACCGCCAGCCGATAGACAGCCGTAGTGTCGGTTGAAGCAGGACTCACCACATCTTCCAAGCTCACAGACACCGTCTGAAGAGGCTCCAGAGCAGGCATCGCCACGGAGTTGCACCTGACATTGTTACGATACAGGGCCACTTCATAGGGAGCGGATCTGACTGTGGCGTAGTTGCGTATGGCTGCTGAGATGGAGTCCTTACGACCCACAAACATCTCTATGGGATGTGTGATGGCCTCAATCCCCAGGTCAACGGAGGGAGCCTCGCACACACGCAGATTATCGAAAATGAAACGGCCTTTCTCTCGTGCGTTGACGGTGACTCCGAACTGCAGCTTCTGTCCTTTATATGCCGAAAGGTCGGCGGAAAGAATGTTCCAGCCATTGCATGGCAGCGACTTCATCAGCACAGAATCCAGGGTGATGACCACCGAATCCTTTATTGCCACAAGGCTTACAGTGTGATCAGCCTGTGTCTCCGACTTATACACACTAACGAACAAAGCGGGTTTCTGCGCCGCGTGGTCTATGGTTATATAGTCTGTCTGCATCATTCCTGTGCGAGGCACCGAGACAATGTTGGTGGATGCGTAACCATTGTCATTATCGCTTGCCGCCACACCGTCTGTCCCTCCGTTGCGGAAACGGGTCCAGCCGAGGTTGCCGGCACCTATCGTCCGGAAATACACCAGATTGCTGACGGCGCCTTCTTTCCATGATTCGGCAAAGGGGAGCGTGGATCCGGGTCCCATTATTGTCTGGTTCGCCGAAGTCGCGGCCGAAGAGCTTCCGGCTCGGTTCTTCGCCATAACAGTGAAGGAGCACAGGAACGGCTCCGCACCGCTATAGCTGACAATAAATGAAGTGTCGGTTACATTGTCTTTTATGAGTCCGGTCTGATTGGAGGCGTTCTTCACGCTCACCTTGTAGCACAGTGTGGCAGGGTCTATCCTGTTCTTTCCCGCGTCAAGGAGCGGAGGGCGCCATGTGAGGCGCACTTTGCGCTGGTCTCCCGTCTCATGGATGGTAACATTGGTGGGGACACCGGGTTTCTGGATGCCGATATATATAGACTTTGAAGCTTTGGCGCCCTCACCGTATTTATTCACTGCCGAGGCCTGATAACTATAGCTTTTATCATTTGCCGTCACTGTGTCGTGAACCACCAGGCATGAGTCGTCGGCAGAGACAGGATAAGATCGCAGCAGCTTTCCGGCCCGGTAAAGCCTGAGTTCCGTCAATGCCGAGGAGCCGGCGAGAGGGTTACCACCCTTGTCTTTCACGGGGGGAGTGAGAGTAATTGTAGCGTAAGGATCGCCATCCGGGTCTGCTACGCCGGTAATCATCGGCGCCGCAGGGACACTGTCTTTGGAATTTGCGAGACGAGGGCGCATGACAGCATCCCAAGTGGTGCCATAGCGCAAACCCCAACAGTACGCTGTGGCGATTCCCGCCAGCAGCAAAAGCAAATATTTTTTCATTTATGTAAATGTCACCCGGTCCTCGGAGGCGATTCCATTAGTTAAAAACACTCGGCAGGAAGGACGAATCCAGGCAAACCTGAATCCCTGTCTATATTCTGGGGCTTACACAAAAATAATGTCAGGCAAAAAAAGCCCCCTGGGAATTTGCAAATTAAACCCGGTTCTATTATACAGTATTGACTGATTCATGAATCAGCACCACAAAAAACTCGTCAAAAGCAAATACGGTCATTCCGACTGCGCTATTAGAAGTAAAACGTTCTTCACAAGGCAATAATCAGGCAATATCATCGTTATAACAAAAACAATAGAATGAAAGCTCTCCAAACCTTCTGTCTGCTACTTGCATGCAGTCTCGCCGCCACCGCTCAGACAATCCACAAGGATCCCGTAAGCGGTCTCTACGGCCTCAACGACAAGAACGGCAAGGAAATCCCCGTGCTGGTGCATACGGCGCCGATCCTCAATAATGAAGGCGAAGTGGAACTCGGGCTCGAACTGAGCGTGGACGAGCAGGAAAGCCGCCGCCTGCGCGAGGAGCTGCGCGTCACCCGCGAACGCTTCCGCCAGTTGTTTGAGGAAAGCCCCTGCTACGTCTCCGTGGTGAGCCGCGATT
>CAJMDR010000217.1 GCA_905212215.1 uncultured Porphyromonadaceae bacterium | reverse complement strand
CGTCAGCTCACCGTAATCTTCCAGCCGCATCTCTACACCCGTACCCGCGACTTCGCCCCCGACTTCGCCGAGGCACTCTCCGGCGCCGACATGGTGGTGCTTCCGGAAATCTATCCGGCACGCGAACTCCCCATTCCCGGAGTGGACAGCGGGCTGATAGGACGGCAGATAAAAGGAGCGCAGACAAAGCTCATTGCGAGAGCCGATTTGGTGGATTGGATAAAAAACAGTAACTTTGACATCTTGATGACGTTGGGAGCCGCCGACCTTGACCGGCTGTTGCCCGACATCACACGCATACTCAGAAACTGACACTGAAAGAAACCGTACGGCAGGGTGCCTCCGCATCCGGCTCTGCGGCAAAAACGATATGAAAAAGAGCAAAGTGCGCGACACAGTTCTGAAGTGGCTGCTGCTTGCAGGCCTGCTGACCTATGCCATCGGCATGACGGTGTGGGCTTCGGGCCGTGCCGACGCGCGTCTTTGCAACGGTGTGGAGGTGGAAGTGGAAGGCGTTACCCCCGGTATGGAGAACATGGTCCGCGAGGGTGTGCTGGAACATCTCTCCGCACTCGGTCCCATAAAAGGGAGAGCGGTGGGCAACCTTAACCTGAAGGCCATTCAGCAATGGATGGACAAGCTCAGCAACCTCGAGCACGCTACCTGCGCCTTCCTGCCCGACGGCAGGCTGCGTGTTAGCGTAGAGGCTCTGGTGCCCGAGATGAGGGTGTTCGGCCCGGGCGGCACCAGCTATTATGTGAACCGCGACGGCAAGCGCATGGCGGCACGGCAGGAATTCTTCGCCGATGTGCCGGTGGTGTCGGGGCGCTTCGACGGCAAGTTCCGTGAAACGGCCCTGCTGCCTCTGTTGCGCCGCATCAGCGCCGACCCCATGCTCAGCAGCATGATCACCATGGTGGAGGTGCGCTCTCCGGAAAACATATACCTGTACCCCAGGGTACAGGGTCATCTGGTGAACCTTGGCGACACAAGCTATGTGGGCGCCAAACTCACCGCCCTGAAGGCATTCTACCGTAAGGGGATGCCGTGCCGCGGATGGCAGACCTACGAGCTGGTGAACCTCAAGTATGCCGGCAGAGTGGTGGCCACCCTGCGTGTGAAACCGGTGATACAGGCTCCCGTCACCGACAGCGTGCCCGACACCGAGGAACAGGCTCTGCAACAGTCGGAGCTGGAACAGAATCCGGAGTCGGCGCCTCTCACAAACCCTCAACATTAACCTCATTCAGACTGTATACAGTATAGACTACCCATGGACGACCAACGATATATAGCGGCGATAGAAATCAGCAGCTCCAAGATCATAGCGGCGGTAGGCCGCACCGACGGCACTACGCTCGACATCATCGCCGCCGAGCAGATAAAAGGGCTGGAGACTGTGCGCTTCGGCATTATCCAGAACGCCGAGGAGACAGCGGCGCGTATCACCACCATCCTCGACCGCCTGGAAGCAAGGCCCGAAATCTATCCCCGAAAGATAAACAAGATTTTCGTGGGAATAGCGGGGCGCTCCATGCGCAGCATCAGCAAGGAAGTAAGCCTGCCGCTCAGCGACGAGGCCAGCGAGGTCTGCGGAGAGGACCTGGAGGCTATCACCCGTCAGGCAAGGGAAAGCGCCATAGACTCCTCTCTGAAGATTATCGACGTCCAGCCCCGTTCCTGGCGTGTCGGCAACGTCACCACACAGAATCCCCGCGGCATGATAGGCCCGTCTCTGGGCGCCACGTTCGACCTGATAGTATGCCGTCCTGTGCTGGAACGCAACCTTATCCGCACCGTGAGCGGCAAACTGGGCCTTGAGGTGGCCTCCGTGGTAGTGACCCCGCTCGCCGCCGGTCATGTGCTGGTAACGCCCGAAGAGAAACGTCTGGGCTGCATGTTGGTCGACATAGGCGCCGAGACCACCACCGTGGTGATTTTCAAGAACGGACACATGGCTTACTTCGCCACATTCCCTCTCGGCAGCCGTAACATCACCCTCGACCTCACCACGCTGAAGATTCTGGAGGAACGCGCCGACGAAATCAAGCGTGTCAGCGGCAACGCCATCGCTCCCGAAGGGAAGTCGAACCTCACCATCGACGGCATAAAGATGAACGACATCAGCAACCTCGTCTCCGCCCGCGCCGAGGAGATCGCCGCAAACATCTGCGAGCAGATACAGTATGCGGGTCTCGAGTCATCGGACCTCAGCGGGGGCATCATCGCCATCGGCGGCGGCTTCAAGCTGAAAGGCATGAGCGAGCTTGTGGCGCAGGTATGCAACATGCGCATCCGCGGCGCCAAACTCCCCGAGGCCATCAGCATAGAGGATGCCAGAGCGCCGGAACAGGACCTCCTGCAACTGGGCAGTGTGGCCACGCACACCGACGCCGACTGTCTGGAGGCCCAGGAGCCGGAGGAACTCCCCGCCAACGGAGTGGCTAACGCAGAGGAGAAGGAGGAGCCGGAGAAGGAGCGTAAGAAACAGCCCAGGAAACCGTCGCGCTGGGCCGCGATCGTGGGCAGGCTGCGCAGCACCCTGACCTATAGCGGCGACGAGGAAGACGACGAAATAGAATGAGACAATAAGACACAACTCCGGGGAGAAGGCATTCTTCCCTAATCCCGGACACCATATAAATTCATACAACCCATCTCTCAAAGTCCCCGAACATGGACGAGTTTCAGAACAACATAGCCAACTCGTCGGCGTTCAGCACCGCCGATGACTCCCCGGCATCGAAGATAAAAGTGATAGGCGTAGGCGGCGGCGGCTGCAACGCCCTAAACTACATGTATCACCAGAACATACCCTACGTTTCTTTTGCCGCCATCAATACTGACAAGCAGCACCTCAACAACCGCATTGACGTGCCCACGAAGGTGCTGATAGGCGAGGGGTCGGGCGCCGGCGACATGCCCGAGGTGGGACGCCGCTACGCCGAGGAGAGTCAGGAACGCATCCGCGCTCTCATTGACGACGACACGGAGATGGTGTTCGTAACTGCCGGCATGGGCGGCGGTACCGGTACGGGAGCCGCTCCCGTAATAGCCCGCATAAGCAAGGAGCAGGAGAAACTCACCATAGGCATCGTCACCATTCCTTTCCTCTTCGAGGGCAAGAACAAGATTCACAAGGCATTGGCGGGCGCCGAGGAGATGAAGAAGTATGTCGATGCCATGCTCATCATCAACGACCAGAACCTGCTGGAAATCTATCCCGACAGGACGCTGATGGAGGCATTTAGCATGGCCGACGACACCCTGGCGAACGCCGCCCGCTCCATTTCTGAAATAATTTCGGAGGAATGTTACATCAACGTGGATATGGCCGACGTCAAGACCACTTTGAAGGACTCCGGCACAGCCATCATCGCCACCGCCTACGGCGAGGGCGAGCACCGCATTTCCGACGCCATCAACAACGCACTCCATTCGCCGTTGCTGAAGGCGCACGACATAATGACCTCGAAGCGAGTGCTGCTGAAACTGGTACATGCCCCGGACAAGGATGCCGAGCGCCCTCTGCGCACCAGCGAGCTCGATGAGTTCACTAACTTCACCGCACAGCTCTCGCGCGACTTCAACGTGAAGTGGGGCGTAGGCCTCGACCCGTCATTGGGCGACAAGGTGAAGCTCACTCTATTGGCTACCGGCTTCGATGTCACCATCCAGGACCAGGGCAACGACGGCGTGATACGCATGAACGCCGTCGACCCCGAGGACATAGAGGGCATGCCGCAACGGGTACTCGCCAAACCGAAGGATAACAACATTGCCTCGGCATATTCCGACGAGAGCCTCCGCAACCAGCAACGCAAACTGGCGAAGGTGAAGTACGCGGTGCTGAAACCGTCGCAGTTCGACGACGATCGCGTAATAGCTATGTTGGAGAGCACGCCGGCCTACAACCGCAGCCCGAAATTCAACGAACAGCTCAACAACGAAACCCCGGCCTCCACGCCGATACCGACGACCAGGCAACAGCAGTCATCTTCGTCGGCCGCCGACACCGGGTCTAAAATAGTTTTTTAATCTCCTCACTTTCTACTGCACAAGCCGATTACACCGATGGAAAATAATACATTCCCGATGCTGGCAAAGACCTTCGCGGGTCTGGAAGATGTGTTGCGCGACGAGCTCATCAGCCTCGGCGCGAGCAACGTGGAGTTAGGCAACAGGGTGGTCAGCTTCGACGGCGACATGGAGCTGCTTTACCGCGCCAACCTCTGCTGCCGCTCGGCGCTGAAGATACTTCGCCCCATAGAGAAGTTCACTGCCACGGATCCCGACGACCTCTACGACCAGATACGCGACATAGACTGGAGCCGGTACATGACCGCCGACACCACGTTCTCCATCTCCGCAACCGTGAACAGCGCCGATTTCCCGCACTCCAAGTTCGTGGTGTACAGGGTTAAGGACGGCATAGTGGACCACTTCTACGACCAGTGCGGCCGCCGACCCTCCATCCGTCTGCAAGGTGCCGACCTGCA
>CAJMDR010000216.1 GCA_905212215.1 uncultured Porphyromonadaceae bacterium | reverse complement strand
CTCCAGCATGTCGGGCCCCACTCCCGGCGGATGCTGCAGGTCGGCATCCATTATCACCACGCAGTCGCCGGAAGCATAGTCGAAGCCGGCCATAAGGGCATTCTCCTTGCCGAAGTTACGCGACAGACACACATAATGCACCCTCGGGTCCTTTCCCCGAAGCTCTTCCAGCACGGAGCGCGTATCGTCGCGGCTGCCGTCGTCGACTATCAGGAACTCCCAGTCATAGTCGGAGCGTGAGGCAGCCATACCCGACACCGCCGCGACAAGCCTCGGCAATGTCCCAGCCTCGTCATAGGCCGGAACAAGTACCGTAACCGTGCGTCGTGCCGTCTGTGCGGCCCTCTGTGGTTCTGTTGCCATTGCGAATGCAAAGTAAAAAATCGGCTTATGTCAGCCGATTTTTATTGTTTTGTGCAGGATTGTTATTCCTCTATTGGAATGGTATACAGCCCCATGTCAGCCCAGGGCGACTCCATGGGCTTGCCGTCGACCCTGTAGCCGATGTTGAAGAGCACCACGCTTCCGACCTCGCTGCCGGAAAGCTTTGCCAGCATTTCCGCCTTCTCTTTCTCGAAATTCTCGTTGTATTCAGCATAGATTTCGATTTTCTTGTTGATGCCTTTCTCCGGCCAGACGAAGGAATAGCTGTAGGTGATGGGTCCGTTCTTGAGTCTTTCCCAAGGTATGTGGGTAGGGGCGAGGATGTACTTGTCCACGCTCATATAACCGGTGATGCGCACAGGTTCAGAGTTACCCTCTATTTCCATGGTGTCGCCAAGACGGTATTGCTTGCCGTTTACCTCGAAATACCAGTCGCTGTTTATGAACTTCTCTGTCCAACGTGTGTCCCGCAACAGTTCGTGGTCGTTGTCGCCGGTGAAGTTGAAGTACATGTCAACGCCGCAGAGGGCGTCATGACCGTTTACCTTGTCGTTACTTACCAACACCTTTATCGGTGTCAGATTCTCTGTCTGACGGGGGGTTGGGTCATCGTTATTACTGTTGCAAGCTGAGACTCCGATCAGGCAGATCACAGCCAGAGACCACGTGCATAGCTGTTTTGTTAAAGTAGCCATAGTTGTCTTGTTTGTTTGGACACAACCAGATCCTGTCTCCTATTTGAAAGCAAAATATGGTTGTGTCAAGGTTGGATTATTCGTCTGCGGAGTATTTCACCCCAACACGTATTAGTTTGTCGTAGCTTAGATCCCCAAGGTCCCATTGACAGGCAGGGTTGTTCTGTGGATTATAAGCAGGACCTATGTTCGGGTTAAATCCAGTAGACAAGTAATAACCATCACCTCCGCCACTACATCCCCAGTTGCATTGGAAGTAGATGTTATATTCGTAGCTTGTGTAGATTATTTTGGCGCCACGGCAGTATACGGGTGTCTCTCCTACTATCCTATTCCTGCGCCTATCTCAAAGTGTTTTCCCGCTCTAGTGGTCAGGGCCATCTGTGGCAGGATTTTGCAGAGTCGTTCTCTTGCCATCTGCATCGTAACGTGTTGGGTGAGAGGAAGCGTTTCCGTTGGTTCTTCTTTGATAACCGGTGTGTCATCGGCAGAGCATCCAAAGAGAAACAATCCTACTCCCAATAATAGAATTAGTTTCTTCATTCTTTTGGGTGTGGACTCACGTGGGTTGTTGGAAGTTTAAACCATGAAAGAGTCCTTAATCAAAGTTTAAACTTTAAGGCTGTGCGCAAAGTTAATAATAATTTTTGACAAACAAACATTATTGGCATTATTTTTTTTAGCATTATTTTTTTTGTCTGGATTTTATGGCAAGACAAGATGTAGGCAAGATGTCTCCGGGCATTTGGCACCTTTAAAATACGTTATCCGCTCCTCTCCTTTGCGAAAAAATCACTACCTTTGCATCTGCAAAAAACCGAAGCTGTAACAAATGAGCGAACAAGAGCTGCTTACCCCGCTGCAGGAACTGAAACAGGACGTCGATGTGCCCACGGTAGACAAGGACGGAAACATAGTCATTGCCGGCCGGCAGTATCATGTGGAGCCTGAGGTGCTGACGTATGCCGATGTGTGCGGCATGATACCCTTTTTCTGCGGCAAGAAAGGGCTGGTAGACGGCATCTTCCGGTTTCTGAAAATCGACAAGGTGAACGAGGTTCACAGCCGCTGGCATGCCACTCCCGGCATTCCTTTCGCACATGCCCTGGTGGAGAAGGAGTTCAAGGTGCGCGTAAGGGTGGATAACGAAGAGGTGCTGAGCCGCTTCCCCACGGGTGCCTTCATCACCGTCAGCAACCATCCCCTCGGCGCCTTCGACGGCATCCTGCTTCTGCATGAGGTGGGTATCTTCCGCACCGACTACCGCGTAATGGTGAACCTGTTCCTGAACCATCTCTCCGCCATGTCGCCCAGCTTTATCCCGGTGGACCCCTCGGGCAGCGACGACCCGGCGAAGAAGAAGGTGACCCTGGAAGGCATCCGCGAGGCTATCGCCCATGTAAGGAACGGCCATCCGTTGGGATTCTTCCCTGCGGGAGCCGTGAGCAAGGTGAAGCGCGACCTGCATATCCGCGACCGCCAGTGGCAGCCCTCAATCATCAAGCTCATCAGCCAGCTGAAAGTGCCCGTAATTCCCATCTATTTCCACGGCCACAACTCCACCTTCTTCAACATCCTCGGCATTATTAGCTGGCAGCTGCGCACCCTGCGTCTGCCCGCCGGGTGTACAGAGAAAGTGTACAGACCGCAGAGCAATCCCGGGAAGTACGGCCTTTACACCGTCTGTCATGGGACTGATCATGGCAGGTGAGATCGTAAATGACATCGCACTTGGCGAAGAAAACAGACGCAAAAAGAAGTGAAAAAGATTATCAATTTTTTCAGCGTTACGTCAGGAGGAATCTATATGTCAACCATTATTATCTGTGCCATTTTAGTTGTGATCTGTTTCTTCGGAATCCGCAGTTCCCTGAAACGTGTTTCAAACGGCTGCTGCGGAACCGGTGATGATATGAAAAAAGTAAAAGCAGAGGATACCGATGTCTCTCATTATCCATATCATTTTGAAGTGGAAGTGGAGGGTATGACCTGTAGTCAGTGCAAAAAGAGAGTGGAGAATGCTTTTAACGAAAAGAAAGGCTTTTATGCGAAAGTAAATCTGAAACAGAAAAAAGCACAAGTTTACGCAAAAGAGCAGATCAGCACACAGGAGATTCAGGGTATCGTCAGAAGAAGCGGCTATGATCCTGGAACCTGCAAAAAGATCGAATCCTTATAAAGTTTATCCATAGATAAATCTATTGATAAAAATTATCAATAATAAAAGAAAAAAATAATAGAAAAACACAAATCAGAGTGATATAATGCAAGGAAATTCAAAAATAAAACAAAACCAGGAGGTACAAAAGAATGTTAAAATGTTTAAAAAATGCAGATTGGAAAAAAACAGGAATTTTTGCAGCAGGTGTTGCTTTTGGTACAGCCGGTATTAAAGCACTGTCCAGCAACGATGCAAAGAAATTTTACACAAATGTTACTGCAGCAGTACTTCGTGCAAAAGAGTGCGTTATGCAGACGGTAACGAAAGTTCAGGAAAATGCAGGTGACATCTACGAAGAAGCAAAACAGATCAACGAAGAGCGTGCGGCAAAAGAAGCAGTTTATGATGATGAAGATTTAAAAGAAGTAGAGGATGAAGTGGAAGCAGAGGCTGAAGAAGCAGAAGCGGAAACAGAAGAAACAGCGGCAGAAGAGACAACAGAGGAAACTGCAGAATAGAGGTTTGAGGAAGATTGAAATTCAGAATTAAACACGAGATAAGAGGCAGGATCCGTATCCATATGGAGGCGAAACGCCTGTCTTATAAAGAGGCAGATCTTTTCCAGTATTATCTGGAAGAGCTGCCTCAGGTAACAAAAGCAGTTGTATATGAACGTACCGCAGATGCAGTGATCTGTTATCAGGGAGAACGCAGTACTTTATTAAAGAAGGTAGCTGCCTATCGCTGCAAAGATGTAAAAGTTCCGGATGGCATACTGGAACATTCCGGAAGGGAGCTGAATTCCCAGTATCAGGAAAAACTGGTTAATAAAGTTCTGTTCCATTACGGAAGAAAAGTATTTCTGCCGGCACCGATCGCCGCAGCTTACACTGGTTTCTGCTCAATCAAATACATCTGGAAGGGAATTCAGACACTTGCAAAAGGCAAGATTGAAGTTCCGGTACTGGATGCAACAGCAATCGGGGTATCTGTATTACGTAGAGATTTCGGTACGGCCGGATCCGTTATGTTCCTGTTGGGAATTGGAGAGATTCTGGAAGAATGGACACATAAAAAGTCTGTAGATGACCTGGCAAGAACCATGTCATTAAATGTAGGAAAAGTATGGTTAAAGACCGGAGATCAGGCGGTTCTGGTTTCTTCTAATCAGATCAAATCCGGAGACCAGGTTGTCGTACATATGGGAAATGTCATTCCATTTGACGGTGAAGTTGTGGACGGAGAAGCAATGATTTCTGTTGCTTTGGCCTTGA
>CAJMDR010000215.1 GCA_905212215.1 uncultured Porphyromonadaceae bacterium | reverse complement strand
GTGTCATGGTTATAGAGGTTGGTTATGTTTCAGTTATACTTTCAGCGTGGAACCTTCATTCCACCATGGTGTTTCCAAAGCCTCAAGGCCGAAAAAAGAACATTTGGCCCGACAGTCCATAGAATCCGCCATGTTGAAATAAAAATTTTGCACTGAACGGAAAATGTCGCTTTCCGTCAGTGCAAAATTATAAAAAAATCCGTATTCGCGCAACAGCGCCGCCGCGTTGTCAGAATCGCGAAAATATCTTTCGGTCCTTCAGCGATTCTCGCTCCTTGTCATTTGATGAAATAGGCCGGATGCGATTTTTCGCCCAACGACACTCCGTCTATCCATTCACCCACCCAGTAAGCGGGCACCCAGTCTGTTTCACCCTCTTTGAGAGTAGCCTGTTTTGCCTGGTAGTCCGCCTCGAAGTTCGCATTGAACCTGATATAGACATGCATCTTGGTACGGATATTTCTCTGAGGCCAGACAAGAGTGTAGCCGTATTCAATCGGCTCGTGATTGTACCATTCCATCTCCGGATACCAGCCTCCAAAGCCGGTGGCACGGATATACTTTCCTCCGATCTCGGGAATTTCCTCTACTCTTACCGGAGCCGTGTTTCCGGGAATTGGAAGAATATCGCCAACCTTATACTGTTTGCCCTCGTATTCCAGATAGAACTCTTTCTCAGCCTCCGGAGTCAGAATATCGCTTGACGATGATATGTCCTTAAGACTGAATCCATAGTCAAGGATGTAGAGAGGATGTCCCATCTGCCCCGGAGCTTTCTGCACCATGAAATTTTCCGGATAAAGCTGCGATTCCCAGTTGTCAGGCTTGCTTTGGCTTGATTCCTTTCCGTCCGGACCGTCATTTTTGCTGCATGAACTCATGCCTGCGGCCATTGTGCACAACACCATCATGCACATTACCGCCCATAATTTCTTTCTTCTCATTTCTCTGGCGTTTTTTGCACACCTACAATCATTTCCCGATAGTAGGTATAATCATATTTGTGCTGATCTGGATAATCAGAATTATTGGCAGGATTGTAATAGTCTCCATGTCCAGGTCTAAACCCATTTTCGATATAGAAACCGTCGCATCTTCCACCCCAGCCCCAATTTATCTGGAAGAAATAATAAATTTCCGTTTCAGAGGAAATCATATGATGGGTTTTCGCACTATATCTACGCACTTCTCTATATCCGCGAAGATAACCATGGACAAGAAATTCATGGCCAACAGGTTCTCCTTCCAAAGAACCACCCATGATTACAGGATAACCCCTATTAAGCTCTTTTATAAGAGTTTCCCGGTCAAATAATCTATTCACACCAGGATTATGAAAACCGAAATTGCGCAGCGTCCTTATGACATCTGTGTGATATGCAGTCGTAAGGTATTCTCCATTAGACGAATATTCCGCATCGAGATTCTCTTTTTTTCCAAGAATCACTAACAGACGAGCAAGATGATTCAGGGCTACTGTATCTGCTTTCATTGATGGCACATCTGGGCAACTTAGCAGCAAGTCCCAGTCTATGATAAAATCTCCATATCCAACGGGACGACAATTTTCCGCAGCAAACATCTGCACCACTGCCAAAGGAACACATCCTGCGAGAGCTTTTATATTCGGCCACCTTTTTGTGGAGGGACAATATTTGTTGAATGGGTCATTCTGATCCCATTGTACTGGACAAAGCCCTGTTACCGAGCTTCCTACTATTTCCGGAAAATACATATCACCGTAAACAGTAATGGTTGAGTCTTCATCTGTTCCGATAATTGGCAACGTATCCACCGGAATCAGATTAGTTATGTCCCACCGCTCAGGATTTGGCACATAGGATGTGCCGTCTTCCCACGAAGGAGTGCCTTCTCCGTAAGCTAAGACATCCGGCATTTCAGGCTTGGCTGCCATGATAGCATATTTAGCGCCGTTATCTATTGGAAAATAGTAGAACCACGCCTCATCTTCTTCTGAACGGGTCAGAGGTTTCTGGTCCTTTCCCAAAGCGATTGCCTCGCCTATTGAAGACGAAGAAGAACGTGTGGTCACATTGTTTGCCGCAAGGAATTTTGCCAGGCGTGACCGAGCCTTGTCTTGGGTGATGTGCGACACAGCTTCTGTCACCGGCAAAAATTCATCCTGACGAACAGGCATTTCACCTTGCGAACATGAAGTCATAATCAGCAACATCACAACTACGAATAAAATTTGTTTCATATGTCGAATGTTTAAGTTTGAAGCAAAGTTATAAAAAAATACCTACATATAGCAATTAACAATGGTTAATTAACCAAATTAACATTTAGATACTCTGATTAAAAGATATACAAATGAGATGTTCACATAAAATTAGTATTTGATTTGGGCAGGGGTGCTTTCGCGGTTCATGCGGTCGAGAGCAGTGACGGCAAGGGTGATGCCTTTCTCTACTTCTCCCGGCAAGGCTACACGATGATAAGGGGTTAAAGCGATGATGGTTTCGCCGCGCTCTATATCGGCCTTCTCGCCGGGGAAGAACTCATATACCACGAATCGGATGGCATCGGTAGAAGCAGGGTTCTTGGAGTTTGGCCATGGTTTCCATTCCAGATACAGCTTGCCGTCCTCTTTCACCACTTTCAAATCGGTGGGAGCATGTGGTTTGATACGTTTGTCGCCGTATGCGGGAGGAAGAGCTATAGTGTTTTGGAATTTATTGGTGAGGTCATCGCGCACTCCTTTATAGTTGCCGGTGACCCAATAGCCGTGCCACCAGATGTTTCCACCTACATTAGGCAGGGAGCGGCTTAGCTCTATTTTTGTCTGAAGCTCGTTCTTGCGGCCTGCTTTGGTGTCGTATTTATCCATAGTTCGCTTGGTGTCCTGACCGATATACAGATCAACACCATTGGCATTGTCGTTCCACCATTTTGCAAGGCTACGGCTTGGAGCAGCCTTATGATCCAGTTCCCAGTAAAGCTGTGGTGCCACATAATCCACCCATTTGTTCTTGGTCCAGAGCAACACATCGGCATACAGGCCGTCGTAGTTCTGCAGGCCGTTGCTGTCGGAGCCTCTGGGGTCATTCTTCTTATTGCGCCAGATACCGAAAGGAGCGACACCGAAACGGACCCAAGGCTTGACAGACTTGATGGTGGTGTTCATTTCCTGGATAAGCATATCTACATTATGCCGTCTCCAGTCGTTCAGGTTCATGCCTTTTCCATAGCGGGCGTAAGAACTCTGGTCAGGGATGCTTTTACCAGCCACAGGATAGGGATAGAAGTAGTCATCAATATGGATGGCGTCAACGTCATAGCGACCTACAATATCCTTCACCACGGAACGGATATATGCTCTGTTCTCCGGCAATCCCGGATCGAAGAAGAGCATGTTGTTATAGCGGAAAGTACGCTGCGGTTCCTTGCGGGCGATATGCTTTTCCGGCAATACCTCGTTGGCGTTAGTGGAGATGCGATAAGGATTGAGCCATGCATGAAACTCCATGCCGCGTTTATGAGCCTCTTCGATGGCATATTGCATGGGGTCGAAAAGCGGGTTGGGAGCCTTGTCGCGTTTTCCGGTGAGATATTGACTCCAAGGCTCAATGTCTGATATATAGGCTGCGTCGGCACATGGTCTTACCTGAAAGATAACAGCATTGCAACCTGCCTGGTAAAGCTTTTCCATCTGGTCGGCGATGTAACGTTTCATTTCCTCGGTGCCCATGCGGGCATACTGACTCTGACCGATGATGTGGAGCCAAGCGCCGCGAAACTCGCGTTTTGGATTCTGCTGTTGCGCCATTACTGCCGACACTGCGAAGAGCATCAACAGAAAAATAAGGATATATTTTTTAAAGGTCTGCATTTTTCAACTGGTTTGATTTGGTGGGAATAGAGGTTATGATGCATCAATAACCTGCGCTTATTCCCAACTACAAAGATAATAAATTTCCGGCGCACATGCAAATCCAGCCCATTAAAGAACGCAAAAAGGAGCCTGCCTCGTATCGGCAAACTCCCTTAAATTTCCAGTATTAAGCTAACTTCTTATGACGCTGACATAGCGGTCAGGCGTTTTCTTCAAGGACTTTCTTCACCATCTCATAGTCCGGTTCCTCAGTGATTTCCGGACACAGAGAAGTTGCCAACACTCGGCCATCGGTGTCTATTACCACCAAAGCTCTTGCAAGAAGGCCTTTCATGGGGCCGTCGGCAATTGCCACGCCGTATGTCTCGCCGAAATCGCTGCGGAAAGCGGAAACAGTCTTCACATTCTCTATGCCGTTTACCGTACAGAAGCGACCGGCTGCGAAAGGAAGGTCCATGCTGACGCAAAGCACCTCAGTGTTCTTATATGCTGCGGCGTCTTGGTTGAAACGGCGCACGGAAGCGGCGCACACATCGGTGTCAAGACTCGGGAAAATGTTGAGTACCAGACGTTTGCCGTTATATTGGTTGAGAGTGATGTCGCTCAGATCAGCTCCGGTGAGGTTGAAGTCGGGAGCCATGCTTCCCACTACGGGAAGCTC
>CAJMDR010000214.1 GCA_905212215.1 uncultured Porphyromonadaceae bacterium | reverse complement strand
CCCATCAAGGCACTCTATACACCGTGGCGGCCCTCCTTACCGGACATAGCGGCGAAGCACCCATACGCAAGGCGATGCTTACTTATTGCGGACTCAACGACACTCCCCTGGAATTCAGTTGGGAGGACCTTGCCGACATTAACCGCGTCTGCTACCGCCTCCTGGCGTCCGGAAAGGAACAGATAGCCCTTGGCATTGAAGCCGTTTTCGAAGGCGAGGACATTCGCATGGTGGCCGCAGGTAACAAGATATGCCTCCAGCCTGCCGGCGGCGACGCTCCGTTGCGGACTGAGCTGAGCGGCCCTTTGGCCGCTGACCTCTCTTTCGCCATACAATTACCTGAACGACTCAAGGAGAAAGCCGGAAAAGAGCTGAATCTTGTGCATCACCGCCTGATGTGGGAGGAGTTGAGCAAGATGATGTCGGAGTCCGGAACACATACTTATTCTTCACTGCGCAGACCTGTGGTGGAGGAACTGCGACCAGGCGATGAAATTGACATAATTGTCGTAGGACCGAGTCCGACGGAAAGGTTTGAATATGACTGCGTATCGGTGGATGGCCGCTATATTGGACCGATGGCAATTCGCGATGTAGTGCCATATCCCGTAAGCACCCTCGCCAACTCAGGAGTGTTCCGTGGTGAGAACGGCCCCATAAGGCTTCCGGCAACCGCCGTGGAACAGCTTCCCGACGGTCGGTGGCGATTCTCCATGCGCCGAAGACTGATGGAAATAAACGCCAAATATGCGCGGCAGGACATGGCCGAGGGAAACAACATATTGGCAAAAATCACAGATACTTCCGGCACCCAGTACAAGGCAACCACGGAATATGGCTACGGCATTCTGATTTCAAAGCGCGACCTGAAACTCAACATCAACGATGTGGTGGAAGTGCGTGTATATTCGGTAAACTACCGCCCGGAAGACTGGAAGCTCTACATCAACTGCAACTGTCTGCAGACCATTGTTGATGCCGATGCCGACGAGGACTTGGCGGAGATTCTCGACATGCCCTCGTGGAAATATGGCGCCGAAGCGCTCCACGGTCTGTTGTGCGATAACTTCGAGACCATTGATGACGCCGATGTGGAACAGACTTCGCAACCCGAGGAGATGGAGGAGATGGAAGTACACTATGTAAGCGCAGAAACAGTTTCCAACCTCTCTTTCCTGCTGGAACAGTGTGCCGCCCTGCAGCGCTCCGACCTCAAGAAAAGCTATACGCTGCTTTGGCTGGCGAAGCTTCTGGCGGAAATGGCGGGCGACCGTGGCCGCAGCGATGCTCTCGAAGTGCAGCTAAGGCTTCTGGAAGCACTGTCAAGATTCGCCTCCGACGGCATGATGGAACTGGAACCTGTGTTAAAGCTCATAGAGCGGGGCCGCAGAATTCAGTCCACCTCCGCACTGTTGCGCTCGCGCCTCAAGGAAGTGGCGGTGCTGGCTGGCCTCGACAACAAGACTTTCCTGGCCAAGACAATGGAATGGGCACAGCGCGGCGCCGACGAGCATATTCATAAGCTCATGCAGTTCGCTCTGGCTTACAACACTCTGGAAGGCCTCGGAACCCCCGACATACGCGCCTCCCTGCGCCGACGCATCCATGCCCAGCTTGCGCTTCCCACCATCGAGAGCAAACAGCCCAGGCTCAACGTCAGCGAGGACCTTTACCACGAGTTCAAGACCTCAGCTATCTTCCCGGCCGACAACCACATGCAGCCTGACGAGAGGGCGCAGAGCTACGTCATTGCACGCACCGTGGCTTCCTTCCTCAACACCGATGGCGGTACAATATACCTCGGCGTTGACAATGCCGGCAACCTGCGCGGACTGACGAACGATTTCCGTTACCTCAACCACAATGTCTCTGAATACGATATTCGCGAAACGCAGGACAAGTACAACCTCTACTTGCAGAAAGCGTTGCGATACTTCATCGGCACCACCATCGACGGCATTCCGCTGATACCGGATTTCATCGACATTCAATATGAGGAGATTGACAAGCTGTGGATATGCCATGTCAACGTCAAGCCTTTCCCGAAGGCAGTGCTTCTCAAGCCCGACGGCAAGCTCTTCCTGCGCCGCATAGGCGAGACGGTGGAAGTTCGTGACAATGGCGAGAAACACCTCTTCATAGAACGCCGCAACGCCCGCATACGACGATAACCACCTTAGTTAATAAGATAAGAGGGTGTGCCGGAAAAAACCGACACACCCTCTTTTTGTACTGTGCCTTTATCACAGCAGCCTCAACAAGATGACAAAGGTGCAAAAAAGGCATCCTCAATATGTTCAATCTGCCAGTCCGGATCATCACCTGAAATGGCCATGATGTCGAATCGGGCCTCCACAGCGTCTCCGACCTCTTCCGGCAATAAGAGCAGATAAGAGTTCGCCGCACGCACTATGCGGCTGATTTTCTGCGATGTCACTGCTTCCACAGGGTCCATGAAGTCAGAAGTGCGGGCCTTTACCTCAACAAACGCTATCACATTCCCTTGCTGGGCTATGATGTCGATTTCTTTATGACCCCTTCGCGGCGACCAGTTACGCTCGCGGATATCATATCCCCTTGCAGTCAGCCAGTCACAGGCAGCCTGCTCCGCCTTTTCGCCATATTCCCTGTTCCGGATACCATCTTTTCTTTCCACACCACAAAGTTAACAAAAACCCTGGAAACGGAAGTTTTTCTTTTTGAGCACTATGAGCACTGGGAGTTCTGGGAGTACTGGGAGTTCTGGGAGAGCAAAAAGCTAATTGCATTACAAAGGTTTCTCGGAATCTTCTGCTTTCCCAGTGCTCCCAGAACTCTCAGTACTCTCAGTACTCCCAAAACTCCCAGTTCTCCCAGAACTCCCAAAATTCGCTGACCTTGAACTCCTATAGGCTTGTCTGGCATGATACATTTGTTCTCTTATTCCCCCTTTTTCAAGAAAATCACGTTTTTGCCGCTCTATTAAACCATATAGCAACCTGTCAGCCTGATGAATCAGCGTTATTGCAATATTTGCTGTCGTTTCATCAGTGCGTTCAAGGAGTTTTCTGCAAATCTCGGTTGAATCTTTTTGTCTTCTACAATACTTCTTGGTCTGACTGACCTGTGCGCATTGCGGTTGCCATAAATGCAATCCCCGCACACGCAGATAATCTTCATAATCTGCAAGAAGTTCCTGAAGACTTGCTTTCGCCACATTTGTAAGTTTGATTTCGGTTTCCTTAGATGTAACTCCCGCGGCACTACCCTCAGCTATGTTCTGTTTGCCGCTTCTGGCGGCCTGAACCATCTGGTCTATTGTCCGGTCTCCTTTTTTCAAAAAACGGGAAGTAAACTGAAATGTAATGTCGTAGATTATCTCAGCGACCTGATATGCCCTGAGATTTCTATAATACCCTTGTTGAGCTATAAAACCCTTATTATTTTCCATGGCAATAACGGCAAGTTTACGTTAAACAGACTGAGAAAGAAGTATTAACCCCCTTCATTTCGCAAAATTAATAAAATTTTCCGACTCCAACCTAACAGAAAACGAATTTAATTTTGAGTTCTGGGAGCTCTGGGAGTTCTGGGAGAACTGTGAAATTTGGGCTATGAGCGAACAAAAACCAAATCTTAAGAGGCTCCTTAATTCCCAGTTCTCCCAAAACTCCCAGTGCTCCCAGTTCTCCCAGCTCTCCCCCCCTCATTGTGGGTACGTTTGCAGGAAACGGGAACGTTCCCGCAATCGTTGCCGCTATTTTTTAGCAATGAAAAATTGCGTCAACCCCTGCTTTATCGTATTTTTGCAGCAAAAATCACCCGGAAATCATGAATATCTTCAGAAACAAAAAGAATAATGTGGAGAATCTGCCGCTCTCACCTGTTACCGGAACGGTGGTGGGCATAGGCGAGGCCCTGTGGGATGTACTCCCCGATGGCAAAAAGATAGGAGGCGCTCCGGCCAACTTCGCCTATCATGTGTCGCAGTTCGGTCTCGACTCAGAAGTCGTCAGCGCCATTGGCAATGACAAATACGGAGAGGAGTTAGCAGTCAATTTCCACGAGAAAGGCCTCGACAGCAATATCCCCGTAGTGGACTACCCTACCGGCTCCGTGTTGGTGGAAGTGGATGACATGGGAGTGCCGACATACGACATCAAGCAAAACGTAGCATGGGACAACATTCCCTTCACCCCGGAATTGGAAGAGCTTGCGTCGCGTACCTGCGCCGTGAGCTTTGGCTCCTTAGCTCAGCGAAATGTGGTGTCGCGCGAGACAATAAGAAAGTTCCTGGAGGCAATGCCGGAAGAGAATGTGCTGAAAGTCTTCGACATTAACCTGCGTCAAGGCTTCTACACCCCGGAAATAATCTGCAAGTCCATGGAGATGTGCAATGTGCTGAAAATCAACGACGAGGAGCTTGTCATCATCAGCAGACTGTTCGGCTATCCCGGCATAGACCTTCAGGACAAATGCTGGATTCTTATTGGCAAGTACAACCTCGACATGCTTATCCTCACCTGCGGTGTGAACGGCAG
>CAJMDR010000213.1 GCA_905212215.1 uncultured Porphyromonadaceae bacterium | reverse complement strand
AAACTTACCCACCCGATTCTACTACAAGAAAAAGTGGAACAACGGTTGGATAAATGTTGTCAATCCTTTCAGGGCGACAATCGTACTGGGTACACCCGGTTCCGGCAAGTCGTATACTGTGGTGAACAACTTCCTCAAACAGCAGATAGAGAAAGGATTTGCCTTATACTGTTATGATTTCAAATTCGCAGACCTCAGTACCATTGTCTATAATCATTTCCTGAAGAACAAGGACAAATATCCCAAAGGTGCCAAGTTCTATGTGATAAATTTCGATGACCCCAAGCGGAGTCACCGATGCAATCCCATCGCGCCGGCATTTATGACTGACATTGCAGACGCATACGAGTCAGCATATACCATAATGCTCAACCTCAATAAAACCTGGATCCAAAAGCAGGGCGACTTCTTTGTGGAGTCGCCTATCATTCTGCTGGCGAGTATTATATGGTATCTCAAACTTTACAAAGGAGGTATCTATTGTACTTTCCCTCATGCCATCGAGTTCCTTAACCGCAGGTACGAGGATATTTTTCCGATACTTTCCTCATATCCTGAGTTGGAGAACTATCTGTCGCCGTTCATGGACGCTTGGCAGGGTGGAGCCGCGGACCAGTTGCAGGGTCAGATTGCGTCGGCAAAGATTCCTTTGTCGCGCATGATCTCCCCGCAGTTGTACTGGGTTATGTCGGGGAATGACTTTACTCTCGACATAAACAATCCTCAGGCTCCGAAGATACTGTGTGTCGGCAACAATCCCGACCGCCAGAATATCTACGGCGCGGCTCTCGGTCTCTACAATTCCCGTATCGTCAAGCTTATCAACAAGAAAGGTATGCTCAAATCGGGTGTGGTCATAGATGAGCTCCCGACCATATACTTCAAGGGTCTTGACAACCTTATTGCCACGGCGCGAAGCAACAAGGTAGCTGTCTGTCTCGGCTTTCAGGATTTCTCTCAGCTGGAGCGAGACTATGGTAAGCCGGAGGCGGCGGTGGTGATGAACACCGTAGGCAATATATTCTCCGGTCAAGTCGTAGGCTCTACCGCCAAGACACTTTCCGAGCGGTTCGGCAAGGTGCTCCAGAAGCGTCAGTCTATATCCATCAACCGTCAGGATGTATCGACATCAATTAACACGCAGATGGACAGCCTCATTCCGCCGAGTAAAATAAGCGGTCTGTCGCAGGGAATGTTTGTCGGCGCGGTCTCCGATAACTTCGGTGAGCGTATAGAGCAGAAAATATTTCATGCTGAGATTGTCGTGGACAGCGAGAAAGTCAAGTCGGAAGAAAATGCTTACAAGCAACTGCCTGTCGTCACCAATTTCATTGACGAAAACGGCGACGATGTTATGGAAAGTGCCATACAGACCAACTATCGTGCCATCAAGGAACAAGTGAAAAAGATAGTCGCTGAGGAGAAAATGCGTATTGCCGCCGACCCCGAATTGCGTCATCTGCTCGATTTGAAGTAAAATCGGACTGAAAAATACCCGGATAACTCCAACCGGGTAATGGAAATTTTAGTCTCGGCATAGCATGAAACACCTTTGATTTCAGCGAGTTGACCACTCGCTGAAATTTCTATTACGCAATCGTCACTCGGTTGAAAGCAACCGTAAAAATTAACTTTTGGCGGGTCAGTAATTTTGCATCGTAAGTTTTAATCGACGAAAAAATGGATATAACTACGATACAAGATAAAAATACTGTCACCATTGTGATAACCGCTAAGCAAGCCGGTGACTTTATAAATCTTCTTACCCGCATTGCGGATGGTATGGACAAGCTGGCGATCAATGCGGCGCCAGCACCCATGCTGCCCGAAACGCCACAAGAAACGTATGGCATTAGACCGGATGCTATGTATCCCGAATGGCAAGTACAGAAGATTTTCTCTTGCAGCGATAAGACTCTCCGTAAATGGCGCAACCAGTACGGACTACGCGCTTATCAAAGCAAATCAGGCACAAAAGGCTCCCGAATCTGGTATTGCGGTCAAGACCTGATAGATTTCTTCCGGGAGTTTGCCGTGGCTCTGGGTATCAAACACCCTAAGCCGATTGAAAAAGAGGTCCCCACGGGACAAATCTGTGAACCTCCAAAACATCTGACAATTCAAGATGCAAGAACAAGATTTGAAGAAACAAGACGCACTGATTGCCCACAACAGCCAGACGGGTGAGTCCGGCGTGGTGACCGGAATAAAACCTGACGGTACACCACAGATGGAAGACCCCGCGAAGGCAGCTAAATTCCTGACATTCGACCGACACGCCGACATTCTCGACAACTTTCTGCGAAACTTCACCGCCCAGTGTAAGAATCCGACAATCTTCGGCTTCTTCAAGGTTCCGGCTGACCAAGTCCCCACAGTGGGCTTCGCTGTCAACCAGATGGTGCAGAATCCCGATATGCCCGGAGCGAAGGATATGCTCGCCGAGGCAAAGGTGAAGATGCCCGATGGCGCACCGAAACAGGAGCAGAAAGAAACGGTCTCAGAGACTGTCAGTCCGGCATCGGACACCGCCCAGACTCAGGAGTCCCAGCGCTTCAAGCAGATTGACGAATCCAAGATCAACTGGGACAATCTCGCGGCATGGGGTATTACCAAGGAGTCAATCGGTGAGCAGAATCTCCGCAACATGGTCAACAACCGGATATCCGACCTCGTGAAAGTCACTCCGACTTTCGGCAATGAGAAATATGAGCTGGAGGCCCGACTCTCATTGCACGAGAATCCCGACGGAAGTATCAAGGTGGTTCCGCACTTTATCCGTCAGGAACCCAATCTCAACGATGAGTTCCACGGCGTGAAATTCACGAAAGAGGACAAGGAGATGCTGAAAGCGACCGGCAACCTCGGCAGGGTCATCGACCTGAAAGACGCCAAAGGGAACACTATTCCCAGCTATGTCAGCATTGACCGCAAGACCAACGAGCTTATCGCTCTCCCCGTGTCGGCTCTCTATATCCGCAACAAGATTGGAGAGACGGAACTGACACCAAAGGAAATCGGGTTGCTGAAATCGGGCAAACAGCTCCACAAGGAGGTAACGCTCAAAGACGGCAAGACTTTCCCGGCAGTCCTTCAGGTAAGTGCGGCAGAGCAAAAGGCGGAGTTCGTCCCCGTCCATGCCCGCCTCGGTCAGCAGAGGTCTCAGTCCCAGGACCAGAAGCAGGAGGCACCCGCTGAAAAGAATACCAACAACTGGGTTCTGAACGACGGCAGCATCAAACCTCTCGGCAAATGGAAGGGGGTAGAGTTCTCCGACCAGCAGAAGGCAGATTATGTCGCCGGAAAGACCATCAAGGTCGATGGCGTCCCGGATGCCAAAGGTGTGCCAAGCACAATCTACATCCGCTTCAATCCCGACAAACAGCGCCCTTACACCTACAACTCCGACCCCGACAATGCCAAGGTCATCACGCCGGCGGAGGAGAGCAAGACACAAGTCGCGGTCAACTCGCAAGGCAAGACCAACGAGGCGACAAAAGGGTTGAAGGAACCTCTCGAACAGGGGCAGACACAGCCCAAACCGGAACAGAAAAAGAAGTCAGGGCAGAAGCTCTAATCAGCTGATACTCACACCAAGGCTCGCAGGTGTGAAAGCATCTGCGAGCCATTCTTATACCCTTTCCGGAACAATAAAATTCAAATCAAAAACCACAAACACAAATAGTTATGATTACAATCATCGCCCAAAATAAGACAACCGCACTCGCAATCGCACGTGCCACCGCCAATGAAGACGAAGGCAACCGCTACTTCTACGGCAGCAAGTATTACATCACTTGGATGACTCCCAAAATGGTGGAAATCTCGACCCCTCGCGGTCAGGCGTCCTACTGGTTCCGCGACCAGAGCTTCCCGCACCTCCCCAAGTATCTCACCCTCGGCGTTACCACACGCTACCGTCAGAACGGAGAGTCCATGACTCCGGAGGCAAACGCACAGCTCGACATCATCAAGTCGCTGCTTGCCAAGAGTGAAAGCATCATCGTTGCTGTCGAACCTACTCAGGAAGGTGAGATGAGTTTCCGCTATCTCTACTCCTATCTGCGCTGCACGCTCCCTTATAGCCGTGCCATCGTCAACGACCTGACAATGAAAGGTCTCAACCGCGCAATATCCTATACGATGCCTGCCGAGAACTATGACAAGTGGTATCAGGCGGCTCGACTCCGGGATGAAGCGGACTGGCTCGTTGGAGTAAATGCCCGTCGTGCTCTCGCTTTCGCCGCCGGCCGTGGCACTTACCGCATAGGGCGTACCAGCGCATCGGTCCTGAAGATGATTGCCGACCGTAACCTTATGGTCAAGTGTGCGGAGCAGACATCAGCCAACTACACAACTATCGCAATCAAAGACCGGGACGGGAATATCTTCCCCTTCCGAAGCATCGACCCGAACGATGTTTCTCCCAAGCCCACATCTGAAGTCAAGGTCATCTCTGTGGAGAAGACCGAGGCTAAGATCAGGACTCCTAAACTCTACAATCTCATCAACCTCCAGCTTGACGCGGCACGCATCTTCGGAATGACACCTCTGCGTACCTA
>CAJMDR010000212.1 GCA_905212215.1 uncultured Porphyromonadaceae bacterium | reverse complement strand
TTTCATCACCTCCTCCATGGCCATGCGGGTGAAGCGGAGACGGTTCTCCAGAGAGCCGCCGAAATCGTCGTGGCGGTGGTTGGTGTAAGGCGACAGGAACTGACTCAGCAGATAACCATGTCCGGCATGTACCTCAACACAGTCGAAACCTGCCTGCCGCGCCACCTCCACAGCCTTGCCGAAGTCATGTGCTATCTCCTCTATCTCGCCGCGTTTCAGTCCGCGCACAATGGTGGGAGAATAGAGTTTGAAGCCGTTGCAGGCTCCTACGGGAGTGCATCCGGCGGTAGAACGGTGGGTCATGTTTCCGCAATGCCCGATCTGAATGGAGGCCTTGGCGCCGTGGCGGTGTATGGCGTCGGTGATGCGGCGCAGAGGCTCTATAATCTCAGGCCTCAGCCAGAGCTGAGTGGTGAAGGAGAGGCCGGAACGGTTCACCGAGGCATAGGCGAGGGTAGTCATGCCCACGCCACCCTTTGCCACCGACTCATGATAGTCCAGCAACATCTGGGTGGGGTTGTTGTCGCGCCCCATGCCCTCGAAGGCGGCACTGCGGATGGTGCGGTTGCGCAACGTTACGGGGCCTATGCTGCCCGGTATGAAGATATGGCTCTGGCTCATGATGCTTTATTGCGACTGGTTAGTATTGTTTTTATCAGAAACTTCTGTGTGTGGTCATCCCCCTCATCAACTCATCAACTCATCAACTCATTCTCTCCTCCCCTCAATACACGAACGGAATGATGCGGCGGCGATGAAGTGCGGCATATTCCTTTCCGAACTCCTTGAGATAGCGTTTATGGAGCTTGGCGGCTCTGGGAACGAGGTTCGCGGCGGTCCACAGCAGGAAGAGCGCTCCCGCCCACGACCAGGTCAGCAGCGCATAGCCGCACCATTCCGTCAGTTCGCCAAGGTACGAGGCGGCGGTGACATAGCGGAACATACCGCCTCGCGGAATGTAATGACGGCTGTCGCCCGGACGACGCAGATGCCTCACTATCCTGTCCGCCTGCCAGTTCATGCCCATTCCCGCTAAGAAAAGCGCTGTTCCGGCAATGAACTGCCACGACCACAGCCATGACAGAGGATAGTCGAGCGGATGAAGAATAAAGAGCCAACCCCCCAAGAGATAGGCGTTTATGGTGTTGAATACCGCGCCCATGAGTGCTATGGCAAGCGGCATACGGCTCTTGCCGCGCATCAGTAGCGGAAAGATGAAGGTGCGGCGGAAGTAATGCAGCAGGAACAGAGCGCCACAGACATATGATCCGGCGGTGGCACTCTTCAGTCCCTCGGGACAGAGACACATCAGCGCCGCCATCCCCGCGAAGGCAGGCAGTTCCATCAGCACCCATCCCGCCTTGTTCGGCAGCGATATACCCCATCCTTTGCGATATGCCATGCCATAGGGCGCCTCGATGCGCGTCAGGGCGCACCAAACCACCACGGCAAGCAGCGCCATCCCCACGAGGATGCCGTTGTAAAGCGTCGGCTGAAAGAGTATTTCAAGAAACGAGTTCACCACTGCAAAAGTAGTGAAAATTCCCGACATACGCAACTTTTCAGCCATGAAAATTAATCGTAGTGAAGTTCTGTAGATGATGAATTTTGTTCCAAAAGGAGCATATTGGCCTGTATCCTGATTTTTGTTAATTTTGCAGCTATGGAAGGAGATGTGATGGTGAAGGTGGGGATTCTCACCGAAGGGAAGCCGAGAATAGTCGGCAACAGAATTCTCAATGCGCTGATGGGCGACGGTTTCCATTGGCAACGATGTTTCGCGCTCTCGCTGCCGAAGGAGGCGGCGGTGATATGTACCGAACCGCTCATTGTGGAGATGCCGGTGGAGGCGTATCTGAGATGCGTGGTGGGTAGCGAGATGAATCCCCTGGCACCCATAGAGTTCCTCAGAGCACATGCCATAGTCAGCCGAAGCTGGATGATGGGGAAAATTATGCGTATCCACGCCGAGGGTACGGAAGGGGGCCTCGACTCTCAGGAGGAAATCCGCATTTGGGCCGACACAGGCTCTCATTCCCTGTTCCATGTCTGCAACGACGACCATTGCCAGCGTTTTCAGGGCGAACAGCCTCTTGCCGACTCGTTGCGCGACGCTCTGGAATCCACCCGGTCGTTAGTGCTTACGGATGCCGACGGAAAACTCGTAGACGCACGGTTCTCGAAGTGTTGCGGCGGCCGCACGGAGATTTTCTCTACTTGCTGGCAGGATGTGGACTATCCTTGTCTACGAAGCGTTGAAGACCCCTGGTGCGCTCCGGAGATGCTCACTCCCGCTCAACTCAACGCGGCACTGAAAGACTACGATGCCGAGACAACGCCGCACTACTATCTCTGGGATGAGAGCGTGGAGGCCGCGGATATTGCCGAGAGGCTGCGTGTGCGCTTTAACCGCTCTGTAGGAGAGGTGACAGCACTTAAGCCATTGCACAGAGGCCCTTCGGGGCGCATAGACCGATTGTGTGTGGAGGGCACCGAGGGTATCTTTATTTTAGGGAAAGAGCTGGCGATAAGACGTTTGCTGAGCCAGACGCATCTCTATTCCTCGAACTTCACCGTGGAGCGTTCCGGCACCCGGTTCCTGCTGCATGGCAGAGGATGGGGACATGGTGTTGGCTTGTGCCAGATAGGAGCGGCGGCAATGGCGTTCCACGGCAAGACAGCGGAGCAGATACTTGCCCACTACTACCCCGGAAGCCGGGTTAAGGCGTTAAGGAATTTAAGGAGTTTAAGGAGTTTAAGGCTCAAAATCCGCTAAACTCCCATTCCCTAAACACCCTAAAGCCCTTAAACTCCTCCCACTTTAATTTTTCTGCAAAGCAAGCGGGTAGGCGGCGGTAATTGCTGCGGCAGCCTCTTTGCTGAAGCATTTGCGCAACGCCGAATAAGGCACCGTGAAATGCCACCAGTTCTTTGCCGAAGGTCCTGCCACGGCGGGCGCGAAGGAGAACACCACTCCCTGTGGCGTCAGCGCAGCCGGAGGAAGCACCATGCCGTCCCAGCCATCGTCGCCGCCGGGCGAGAACAATGGTCTCAGCTGTGATGCCTTCTGCACTCCCTGTCCCTTCACCAGGCGGCTCTGCATGAAGCCAGCATCGCCGAATGCCACGTTCAGCAACGCCTCCTTCACTGCCTTGAACTTGTTATGGGCGAACAACACATCATTGGTGGCGTCGCCGGTATTATAGAGATAGGTGACATACTGCTTTCCGGTCATGGTCTGCTTGTTGCCAATGCTCAGCTGCGACGAAATCTGATAAGTGGCAAACTCCTCGGTAACGGTGTTGGCGAGCATGGAGTAAGAATAGGCATACGGATTCGGCGTCACCGAGTCATGGCTTATTTCCTTTTTTGCGAAACGGAAGAACTTACGCGCCACGAACTGTCCGAGAGCCTGATGGTCCCACGGCTGACCGCCATAATTATCGTTGGGGATAAAGGCATTGTCGGCGAGCCTTGTGAGCCAGCTGTTCACCTGGCCGGCATAAGGTGCTCCTGCATCTGGAAAATCCACGGTGAGGGTGAGCGACGTATTGCCGCCCGGTTGCGTATAGGTCTTGGTGAGTCTGGTATAGTCGGGTACCACCTCCGGTTCCGGTACCCATTGTGCCGAGGCGGAAACGGTGGCAAACGTCATGGCAACCAATGCAATTGTTATCTTACTTTTCATATTTCAGAGCTATTTTATACAGTTCTAACAATTAAAAGAGACAATTCTCCCTGCGGCAACAAGAATTAACAGTGCGTTGGTGAACAGGGGGGCGAAAGCGCTTGTTTTAACAGTGATTGCAGATGATATGGATTTAAACTCTCGATTGTCATGCAGGTCTAAGAACGAAAAGCAAACACACGCATAAAAGAGAAGAACATGAAAAAATTAATCACATTTATGCTATGCCTATGTTTAGGTATAGGCCTGGCAAGCGCCCGCGAACGCGTCAGCCGTAACGTCAACGACCTTCCGCAGAAGGCACGCACCACCCTCGCCAACTACTTCAAGGCAGGAGTGAACCACATAAAAATCGAATCCAAGGCATTCGGAGGCAATGAATACGATGTCATCCTCAACGACGGCACCGAAGTGGAATTCGACTCCCGCGGAGAATGGAAAGAGATAGACTGCGGCACGAAGGCCGTACCCTCCAAGCTCATTCTCCCCGCCATTGCGAAGTATGTTAAGCAGAACTATCCCTCCGGCACCATAGTGAAGATAGAGGTCGGCAGCCGCCACTACGAAGTGGAGCTCAACAACGGCATCGACCTCAAATTCGGTCGCGACGGAAGGTTCCAGAAAGTAGACTGATCAGCGCGGACAGGAACAGCGCATGAGGAAGCTGAGAACAGGCTTCCGGTGAAAACCAACGCATTCCTGATTCCGGACACCGACAAAATACTATTTGTTTCCGATAAGGTCCCGCCTCGCCTGCATGTGATATGCCGACGAGGCGTTTTTGTGTTTAAGGCGGCAAGGAGTTTAGGGAGCTTTAAGGAAAATTCCCCGAACTCATAGAACTCATAGAACTCCCAAAGCTCCCACTAAGCTCCTTAAGCACCTTA
>CAJMDR010000211.1 GCA_905212215.1 uncultured Porphyromonadaceae bacterium | reverse complement strand
CAGACTGATTTTTTGAAGTCAATATGACGCAATAGCCATTCTTAGGCTGTTGCTTTGCAAACTCTACCCTGTAATCTTTTTTCCATGTAGCCACATAGCTGAGAGGGAACGTCTCATTGACTTCTGCCGATGTAGGATGCGTCAATGTGGCCTCATTGCTGTTCAGATTCAAAGTTGTCATGACTTTGCCGTCATACCATACTTTGCTCTTTCCTGCGTCAATAAAGAACTTGTTCCCCGAAGCCGTTATCTGTCCTGCGGCGGAATGCGAGCCGCTGATGCGATAGCTGACAGTAACGGTTCCGTTTATAGTCGCCGCCGCTTTCTGCATGACTTGCTCTGCCGCCGGGGCTGCATGACAAACTATCGCCGACAGTAACAGCATAATTACTGTCATCATATATGGCTTTCTTAATCTCTTCATGGTCCCTTACAATCTAACTTTTGTTATCACCAGGTCAACACATCTCATTGGTTCAAACTCCAAGATCTTGAAGTATATTCTCCAATGCTACCGGATCAACCAAAACTGCGCGTGGCTTGCCACCATGACTCGGTCCCACCACTCCTGCTCTTTCCAGTTGATCCATAATACGTCCTGCCCTATTGTATCCGATATTGAAACGTCTTTGAATACCAGAAGTAGAAGCCTGGTCAAGATTAATAATCTGACGGGCGACATCCGGCAGTAACGGATCCAGAGGCTGGTTGTCGCTGAAACTTTCTGCTCCATCCTCTCCTCCCGAAGGTGGATCGGGCAACAAGTACGTAGGTTCGTCAACTGGTTGCTGAGAAATGAAAGTACAGATATCTTCAACTTCAGGAGTGTCTATAAAGGCACACTGCACACGTACCAGTTCACTGCCGGTTGATATGAGCATGTCGCCCCTACCTATCAGCTGTTGTGCTGCCGTACTATTGAGGATAGTCTTGGAATCGACTCCTGAACTTACCTTAAAAGCTATTCGTGCCGGGAAATTTGCTTTAATCATGCCTGTTACCACATCCGTGGAAGGACGCTGGGTAGCAACTATAAGGTGAATGCCGATTGCCCTCGCCTTCTGAGCAAGGCGGGCGATAGGTTTCTCTATCTCTTTACCAGCAGTCATGACAAGGTCAGAATACTCATCTACTACCACTACTATGTACGGCATGAAACGATGTCCGTCTGCCGGACTGAGCTCTCCATTCCGGAATTTGCGGTTATATTCCTTTATGGCACGAACTCTGGCTGATTTCAGCAGCTCATAGCGGTTGTCCATTTCCTGACACAAGGAGTTCAGCACAGGAAGAATTTTCCCGGTGACATCTGTAATGATAGCTTCATCTTCTCCTGGCATTTTGGCAAGATAATGCCTCTCTATCAGTGAATAGAGGCTCAGTTCGACCATTTTGGGATCAATCATCACAAACTTAAGCTCTGAAGGCAACTTTCTGTAAAGCAAAGATGTGATGATGGCGTTCAAGCCCACAGACTTTCCCTGTCCGGTTGCTCCGGCAACCAAAAGATGTGGCATCTTTGCCAAGTCTGCTATATACACACTATTTGATATAGTCGTACCAAGAGCCATAGGCAGTTCCGCTGTACTTTCCCTGTATTTATGCGAAGTAAGAACAGTGCGCATTGAAACTATCTGCGGGTCTTTATTCGGAACTTCTATGCCTACTGTTCCTTTGCCTGGCATAGGTGCTATGATGCGTACTCCGCTTGCCGACAATGAGCGGGCTATATCTTCGTCGCGACTTCTTATGCTTGAAATCTTAATGCCCGGTTCTGGTATTATCTCATAAAGAGTCACCGTAGCGCCTACGGTAGCTTCTATTTCCGTAATAGGTATACCGAAGTCGAGAAGTGTGCGGCGAATCTTTTCCTTATTCTCGAGCTGTTCGTTTCGGTCTATTTCAATGCTTTCCGGAGCGGGACGCAGAAGAGCAACCGGCGGAAAATGATAATTGTTTTTCTTTTCCGATTTTTTCTGCTCTTTTTCATCAACAGTTGCTATATGGTTCACATTGACTTTCATAACCATATCTTGCTGAGATGATTCCGCTGCGTCCTTTTTTTCGTCTTCGTCTTCGGATTTGCCTACAAGCTCTCCCTCATGATTTTTGCTTTCTACCTTCTGAACTTCTGTATTATCTGGACTTTGAGGCTGTTTCTGCATCATCCTGCTTTCCTTGTCGTCTGTTTCCTCTTCAGAATAAGCATCTTCATCGTCATAGACATAGGTCATGTCCTCTTCATGCATTTTACCATCAGCCTCTTGTTTGTCATTGTCTGCTGAATCAAAATCCACACTTGAAGGGGAGGTGTCTTCTTTCTGTGCACTGACGTCAGAAGCATCATGTTCTCCGGCATTAGCCTCTTCGAGAATATCCTGTCGGGCAGATTCTTCCATTTCCCTCTGTCTTGCCAGTTCAGCCTCTTTCTGTGCCCTTAATTCTGCCTTGACCGCATCACGCTCTTTTTTCTTTTTTATTATCCAGCGTATAACGTCGTTGAGGCAGATAGCAACAAATAGTGTCAGCATGAACAGGCACAGTAATGCCGCTCCAGCCCAGCCAATAAAATCTATAATTGCCTGATTGACATACCTCCCATGTGCTCCACCAAGATTGAATGGAACATCAAGCCCAATCGTCAGCAATCCAACAATCAAAGAGACTGTTATCAGAGCTATCAGACATTTGATGGTAAAATTCAATGTACGGAAATGTCCGAACTTGTTGTTGGTGAGAAGTTTCAGCGATACCATCACCATCCAGAATATAATAACGACAGAACCTATGCCGAAACCCTCGTCAATTAGGATTTCGGACAGCCTTGCGCCTCCCTCACCACCATAATTGGTAACATGAGCTTTCCCTGTTGCAGTATTTTTTATGTTCGCCTGGTCTGCAAGTCCTTCGCCAACGTATGAAATCAGACATATCAGTAGCCAGGTAGCCAATAATATCAGAAACAGTCCAGATATTACCCTAAGTGTGGGGTTATTAAAAAATGCTTTAATCTTATCGTCTAATCCAGATGTTTCTTTGGCTGCTTCACTTTTATTATTCCGAGTTCCTCTGGTTTTGGGACTTGATGACCTGCCGTTGGCCTTATCTCTTCCCTGCCGTGAGGATGAAATGAAATTTTCATCATCCTCAGGCACCACCTTCCCACGACGACGAACTCTTCCGGTTTCGCCGTTTTTGTTGGGGTGTATAACAGGTATACCTCCCGATTCACCATACAAACCTACTTCCGGTGAATATGTATCATATTTCTTTTGCAAGAATCGTCCTTTCTCTACTTGGGAGTAGCTTTATCAGTAAGCATTCAAGCCTTTAAGCGTACTTACCTAACTTTTTTATTGCCTGCTCACCACTTTAACGCATAAAGGAGCTGTGTCAGGAATTGGCTCAGCACCTTTTGCATTATTTGACAAGCCCTGCGACAGCAGGTTAATATTACATCTACTTAGTGTTCGGTATCGAAACCTGTCACCATCTAAATTTACTGTATTATTATTCCGGATTCACAGGTTCCGTTTTTGCAGGTTCCTGTTTTGGCTCTGGATTCTCCGGTTGTACCGGGGTCTCCTTGTGCTCCGGAGTTTCTGACGCAGAAACGCTCACCTGCCACACCGTTAATATAGGCTTTACCACTGGTAGCTCCATACAGTGCTACATTGCCAATGATGATATTTTCATCTTCCTTATAGGTAATTCCCTTCGGAGGATACACGATCAGTTTACCACCGGAAAGTCCTTTTCCGAAGTAATCATTGCTGTCACCGGTCAGTTCCAGTGTAAGTCCTTTGGGGATAAATGCACCGAAGCTTTGTCCGCCGGCACCGTTGCAGTGTACAGTGATGGTGTCATCTGCAAGTCCGTTTTTATTCTTTCTGGTAATCTCTGCACCAAGGATGGTTCCGAATGTACGGTCAATGTTTGTCAGATTTACAGAAAGCTCTGTTTTCTGACCTTTATTGATGGCATTTGCGCATTTCTTAACCAGAACCTTTTCATCCATGGTCTTTTCCAGTTCGAAGTTATATACGGCTTTCGGGTCAAAAGTAACTTTCTGGTCTTTGCCTGCGAACGGATTGTTCAGGATTGCACTTAAATCTACTTTACCCTGATGTGGTTCTGGTACATTGTCTGTCTGAACAAGGAGATCTGTACGTCCAACCATTTCGCTGACTGTACGGAATCCCAGTTTAGACATATACTCTCTTAATTCCTGTGCGATAAAGCGCATGAAATTCTCTACATATTCCGGTTTTCCTGCAAAACGTTTTCTAAGTTCCGGATTCTGTGTTGCAATACCTGCCGGACAGGTATCTAAATTACAGACACGCATCATGACACAGCCCATGGTTACAAGCGGAGCCGTTGCAAATCCGTATTCCTCTGCTC
Source organism: uncultured Porphyromonadaceae bacterium (assembly GCA_905212215.1). Lineage (GTDB taxonomy): Bacteria > Bacteroidota > Bacteroidia > Bacteroidales > Muribaculaceae > Lepagella. The sequence goes on along the minus strand of CAJMDR010000211.1, from coordinate 184 downwards.
CGAGAAGCGCTGCGATCGCAACATCACGGCCGCTCATTAATTTTCCGTCTGTCTCAATCCTTACTTTATTGCGGAGTCCGTTCATGATCAAAGTCTGGTGTGTCTCTGCAAGTCCAAGCTCCCAAGGAAGTCCTGCATTGTGGATGGAACTTGCCGGAGCAGCACCTGTACCGCCATCCTAACC
>CAJMDR010000210.1 GCA_905212215.1 uncultured Porphyromonadaceae bacterium | reverse complement strand
ACAGGAAACAGCGCAGCCGCATAAGCCTCACAGACATAGCTCCTCTCAGCAGAAGAAATTAGTCAAGGAAGCCGAGAAATGGCTCGGCACTCCATATCTCTACGGCGCTCAGGAAAAAGGGAAAGGCACTGACTGTTCAGGTCTTGTAATGATGGTATATCTGGAAGCACTGGAAGTAAAACTGCCAAGGAATTCAGCTAAGCAGGCTGCTTTCTGCCGCAAAATTAAGGAAGAAGAAGTGTTGGTTGGCGACCTTGTTTTCTTTGCCACAGGTAAAGACCCGGACAAGGTTACTCATGTGGGAATGATGGTTGACGACGACGGCACTTTCATTCATGCTTCCTCATCGAAAGGTGTCGTTCGAAGCAGCATGAAGAACCAGTGGTATCGCAAACGCTTCCTCATGTACGGCCGGGTTCCCACTTAATATCCTCCTTTAAATTTTTTGTCCCCCTAAAGTCCGATCTGTCCGACTTGTCTTACTCGTACTCAAAAAATTAGAATTGCATTGACAGCCTCACGTTGAACTGCCTCCTTGTAAGGTAGTTCGGCACGGCATACTGTATGTCGTTCACATCGGTTATCCAGTAATAGCTGCTGACATTGCTAATGTCGAAGAGGTTGAACAGATCTACACCAATTGTCAGGTCTTTCAGCCATCCACGGCGCGGTTCCTCGCCTTTTGCGGAACCTACTATCTGGTAACTGAGTCCTATGTCGACACGCTTGTAGGCAGGAGCACGGAACCAATTAACATCGCGTGTGGTGCGTGGGGGAACCATGGTTAGGCCATCGGAAAAGATACCACGGAGAGCAAATTTCAACTTGGGAAATTTTGGAAAATAGTCAGTAAAGAACAGAGCTACCGAATAACGGTGATCGCTTGGCATCGGCATCTTTTTGCCATTAAGGTCCTGCTGGGTCTTCATCAGCGAGAAAGAGATCCAGGAGTCACTGCCGGTTACGAACTGCCCGAAGAAACGGAAATCAAGACCCATTATATATCCCTTGGAGTCATTGACTCCGGAATAAGAAACCTTCAGATTATCATATTCATAGCTTATCAAACGGGTGATATTCTTGTAATATGCCTCGGCTGTAATCTTGAAGGGTCGGTCAAGGGCACGGAAAGTGTACTGGCTGCCTAAAATAACCTGAATGCTGCGCGGCGACTTTATGTTGCGGTTAAGCACAATCTTGCCGTTACCTATCTCATCCGTCACTGCCTGACGGTATTCCTTGAAGAATGGTGACTGATAATACCATCCGAAAGCGGCGCGGAAAGTCCAGCGGTTATGTGCTGCGGGAGTGAGCGAGAAATGGAATCGAGGTGACACTAAGGTCTCTTTGTTGAAGTCCCAGTACGCCACTCTGACGCCCCCGTTGAATGTCATGAAGGCATTGTCAGTGTTCAGGTAATACGTATCCTCCACGTATGCCGCGATGCGGTTGTTTACTACATCGGCACGCGATGACATATTGTAGATAAGATGCACTCCCGGAGGCACCGTGGGAAGCGAATAACCTGCCGAGTCACGCCATTCCCATTCCCGGGAACGGTCTTTGAATGTCTCATGCTGATAATGCAGGCCTACACTCAGGTTATTGCCTGCTATCTGCGTCCTCGCATTGGCCCAGAACTGCATTACGCTTGCCTTGAGCCTGTTGCGCGAATGTTCCATATACTTTCCCACACCTTGCTCGCCGCCTATGCCGCCACTATTGTTTCCGCCTGAGGTTCCCGCCTGGTCAAGCCAGCATTCGCCTGAGATATCATAGCTCACAAGCTCGTTGGTAAGGAAGGCGCCCCCTCCGGCCTGCAACGAGAATGCGAGCGAAGGGCGCCAGGTAACACTCATCGCGCCTAGATAGGTCTCGAAACGGTCTTTTTCCTCACCGTCGAAATAGACCTTGAATTTCTTAACATCCTCTGCGGTGCCGAAGCTTGTCTCTCGGTCATGAGGCTTGAAGTTATAATGATTCAGTGCAATGTTGCCAAGCAGGTTGATTGTGACTTTATCGCTCGCCTTTAATCCGAGGTTGAGCTGGTAATCGAAGAACAAAGGGTCATACTCTCCTTTGCTGTCAAGGCTGGAAAGGAGCGAATTGTTCTTCTTGAGTCTTGCGCCGTGTAGTTGCGAGAATTTGCCGGAGTTCTGCCCTATCATGGCCGAACCTCCCATCAATGATGCCGACACAGCACCTTCAAAAGCCTGTGGCTCTCGATAGGTGATGTCAAGTACAGAACTCATCTTGTCGGAATATCGCGATGAGAAACCGCCTGTCGAGAAATTGATGTTACCCACCATGTCTGGGTTAATGACACTCAATCCCTCCTGTTGTCCGTTACTTATAAGCTGTGGCCTGTAAAGCTCAATGCCGTTTATATACACGGAATTCTCATCGTAAGTGCCGCCGCGAACCTGATATTGCGAACTCATCTCGTTGTTTTGCGTAACGCCCGCCATGGTGCCGATAACAGACTCGACACTTCCACCGCTTACATCCGGCGACAAACGCAGGTTTTCCGCATCGATATGCTGCATACCCTGGGAATTGGGACGATAGCCGATAATCTCCACATCCTCCAACATATAATCCTCTGGAAGCATCTTCACGTTGAGCACTATATCCCCTTTCGGCTTGACCAACACCCTCTTTGCCTGTCGGTAGCCGACGGCGGTAAACAGCAGTTCGAGTGAATCACGAGGGGCTAATGACAACAGATAGTTGCCTTCAAGGTCGGTGTTGGTACCTACTGCGGTACCGCCGATACGGACTGTGGCAAACTCTATGGGTTTGTCTTCCTGATCGGTGATCTTACCGCTTATCTTGACGTTCTGGGCCAATGACGGAGTCATCAAGAGTACCGCCATTGCCAGCAACAGAAATATCCTCTTCATCAATAAATAAACGCACCCCTTCTCTCAATATTATAAATCCTATCCCAAACCTGCCACCGCCTCCACTTTATCCTGTACAGTACATTTTTACACCTATATTCAAACCAGACAAATGTCTACGGCTAAAAACATAGTAATTATGCAAATAAGTGGCAAAATAAGAGATAGTATTGAAAAAATATTATTAAAAAATGTGACCATAGATATATCTGATCGTCACTATTTGAGCCCAAAAAGCCAACGTATCTGGCGCCATCTCACTCTTTGCACTATCTTGACTGTCAGATGGCCGCAATATAGTGCTGCGACACAACTAACTGCATAAAACAGCGGTATCATCCATTCGGCGTGAAATCGCTTCCATACAAACAGTTCCAATAGCATTTGGGGAAATATCCCCACTAAGAAAATCTGGAAGGAAGAATCCCGGAAAGAGCTGAAGAGCGTAGGGAATCTGCGTGCTACGGCACAACCCCACCCGAAGGAGCATAGAATGCCGAGAATGGATACAAGAAGCCGTACCGGGTAAAAGATGAATACCACTAAATACAGTGCCGTCAGCAATATTGTCACCCAAAAACGTTTTTCCAGAGAACCGACACCATCGTATTTGAAGAACAACATCCCCCCAATAAAGTAAAATGAGAATGAGAATACATCCGCAAAGTTAAGCCAGCCGGTAATATCCATTTCAAGGTCAAAGAGCAGTGGCAATGCAGAGACAGCAAGCAACAGGAATTCCGTCCAGATACTCTTGAAAGCGGCTAAATACAGCGGATAGAACAGCATCAGCCATATCAGGGTCGCGACAAACCACAATTCCGCTAACGGACCGTTGGCTGGATCCCAAAGTGAATTTAATAATCCCGTGACTGAAATATCGACTCCGCGCTTGGTGAACGATGAAAACGGCACCTTTATGGCAAATCCTACAAGAGTAAAGAAGATAAACGGCAGCGCGAGTCGTTTGAACTTATCCTTATACAGATTCTTAGTGGTAAACCCGCGCTTCAGACGTGTAAGGTATAGCAGACCGCCAGATATAAACATGAACAGAGGCATGTGAAACGAATAGCAGAACCGGTGAACTAATGCTCCTGCTGGATACATTTCATTTTCGACACCAGAGTAAGTGAATAGATTCACATGCCCTAAAACAACAAGCAGAATGGCCCATCCCTGAATGATAGATAGCCAAACTATTTTATTCTGTTCATTTCCCAACGACTTGGTCATTTCACTCAAATCCTATAGTTGCATTATAATTTAATTGCGATAAGATTTTCGCCATTGCTTTATATTTATACGACCATAATCCGCTAAAATTGTATCCGACCCGTAAATTTTCCTTCCCCACAACAGCGGAGTAGCCTGAAATGGCTATATGTCTACAGAGTTGTGTGCGAGTTCATGACGAGGTAAGTTTGCTGGATGTGGTCTCCGAGGAGATTTCTGATATGATAAGGTAGCGCCCGAATTCGCATAGAGAGAAGTCTTGAACTGCAGTTTTTTCTGCATGGACACACGGATCTTCGCTGGCAGATATCCATCTGATTGGCAATTTGTTACGCAGATGCACGAGCCGTTAGTGCCTACATATCAATAATTTTGACACATCAACATGAGTTCTAAGGAGTGCCATGCCAGCCGACGCGGCGGATTACCTTCTTTTATTCCTGCGGGACAGCTACCTTGTGGCTTTGGGTGGTGCCATCGG
>CAJMDR010000209.1 GCA_905212215.1 uncultured Porphyromonadaceae bacterium | reverse complement strand
GGGAGTCATCGCGGCCGCCGATGGGCACGAACTGATAGCCGCGCAGGTTGATGGCGTTGGTCTGCTTGAAGTGCTTGCCTTCAAATACCTTCACCATGCGTGCTCCCGTGGGAACCTCGGCGCTGTTCACAGCCTCCGAGAGGGCGAAGAGGTCAGCAACGGTTGCAATCTGATAAGGGTCCTCGGCGGTACCTGTGCCGGCCCATCCTTCGCTCTTGGGCGGGAACTGAAGCTCGAACGGTACTGTGAGCACGGTGCTCTGATAACGGCGGTAATAATACTTGCCGGTATTGGTGAAGATAGCCCAGTTGCCGAAGTTGAGGCATTTGTCGCCTGTGGTGCCCTTGATGTCGCGCGAAGGCCAGTAAACGCCCTGGGTCCAGTCTGCGGGATAGCAGAAGAAGGGACCGTAGGAGTTGCTGAACAACTGTTGCGGGGCGATGCTGAAGGTGGAGTCGCTATGCAGGAAACATTCAATCTTCGATCCTGTGCCCGAGAGGTTGAAGATGCGGATGCCGTTGGTGCCGGGCTGCTCAACATAGAGACGCACTGTTTCGTCGGTGGTGGAAGTGACATGACCTGCGGAGTCCAGTTCCACTACCTTGCTTGTCATCTGCGCGTTTGAAGCCACGAAGTCCGAGTTGCTGTGCATGCCGTAGCCGATGGCATAGTTCTTCATCTCGCCTTCGATGATAATTGCCACCCATGGACCAATCTCTACCTTTCCTTGGGTGAGTTTGCCGGGGATTGTGCCATTGGGGTCGAACACATTGGCTTTCACGTCGCATGCCATGATGTCCACCTGGCCGTATTGCTGATGCTGGTAGACTTTCTGACGTTTGATGGTGAAGTCACCGGTGGAGAGGTCAATGGCGGCCTTTACGGTCGTTCCCCAGCCGAAGAAGTTGTTGAGGAAGATGGAGTCGCCACGCACAGCCACATCGGTTTCATTGACGTACTGAAAGGTGACACCGTTGTAAGTAAGCTGCAACGGATTTGCGGGAACGTCGGCGGCTGTGACGGCCTTAGCGGGAGCCGACAGACGCCGAGGCGTTACTGAGCCTTGGCGGAATGCAGTTTCCGACAGATTGACGTTTCCCGCGGTCAGCGCTTTCGTGGCCGTGGTACGCATCGCCGTAGGTGCCTGCCGCAGCTCTTTGGCCGGACGCTGTGCCTTTTCCGCCGCGGCGTCGTGCCAGGATGCTGTCTGGCCTGTCGCCGATAGCGAAATCAGTGTCAGCGCCAGCAAAGGGGTAAACACTTTTCTCATGATGTCTCGGTTTGGATTATTATTGAATTACACTATCCTAATCATACGGTCGCCAAAGCAACTTATGACCTGTTGTTGCATGAAAACCGTGCACAAATATACGGAATCTTTATGAATTATTCCCAAAACACAATGGAATTTTTTGTTCCATATCAATTTTATTACGGTTGTTTAAGGAAATCGGGGGCAAACTTTAAGGCAAAAAATCGGAGTTATCGGACCTATCGGACTTATCAGATTTATCGGAGTTCTCCCAGTACTCCCAATACTCTCAGTGCTCCCAGAACTCCTATCATTGCACCTAAAGCGCTCTTTTACAAAAGATTTTGCTCCAAACTATTGACAAAGCTCCTTTTTTATTGTATCTTTGCAGCACCAAACGGAATATTCCGGAATCCACACGGGTTCCGAAATATTTTCTTGCATTGCCGGAAAGCGTCATCCACCCGACCTCGAGGCAACGTAAACAATAACACACACAACCAACTCACACAACATAATGGCGACCAACGCAAGACCCACCGCCCGCACCACCACAGTGCGTACCAGCTTCAAAGGGGCTCAGAAACAGAAACCGGAAATAATAAAGGTCAGCTACGACCACCGTCCTTTCCGGCGCATGAACTTCTACCTCATGGGCGGCTGTGTGGTACTGATAATCATAGGGTTCCTGCTCATGCTCGGCCCCGGCAGCTCCGTAGAAGAAGGGTTCAACCCCGACATCTTCTCCACTCGCCGCATCGCCATCGGTCCGGCCATAACATTCTTAGGCTTCCTCCTCATGGCTTTTGCCATTATCTGGTCGCCGAAGAAACACAAGGGAAACGCCTCCGACGACAACGACGGGCAGAAACAAGAATAACCACACCGAACTCCTTGACAGACGAACGGCCTGCGGCCACGGCAGACTCCTTTTCACTCCGGCTCCCAACCGAGCTTTTTCCGGTTTCGCCACGCCTGAAAGCCCTTCCTCTTCAAAAAAAACAAGACACTCGCGCAGTGTCGGCACCATAACCTCGATTATCCGTTTCCGCCGCCTCCGGCTAAGGCAGCATCGCTGCAAACGCCTTACCGCTCCGGCAACGCTTAGTCACAATTGATAAAAATCAATATATGGAATGGTTTGACGCCTTCATCCTCGGCCTGGTACAGGGGCTCACGGAATATCTTCCCGTAAGCTCCAGCGGCCATCTGGAAATCTTCAAACAGATTCTGGGCATTGACCTGCCCGAAGACCAGAACCTCATGTTCTCGGTATTGCTCCACGCCGCGACGGTGCTCAGCACCATAGTAGTGCTGCGTAAACTCTTCTATCGCCTCTGCAAGAGCTTCTTCACCTTCCGCCGCGACGAAGACTTCTACACGGTGTGCAAGATTCTCGTGTCGTGCATCCCGGTGGGAATTGTGGGTGTGCTGCTCAAAGACCAGGTTGAAGCCATCTTCGGCTCCGGCCTTCTGGTAGTAGGCATCTGTCTGTGCGTAACGGCACTTCTGCTCACCTTCGCCTTCTACAGCAACTTCGACCACGCCACAGGCAAGCTCAAGAGCGCCGACAGCGGGCGCCGCATAGGCTGGTGGGACGCCTTCATCATAGGCGTGGCACAGGCCATAGCGGTACTGCCGGGTCTGAGCCGTTCCGGAGCCACCATAGCCACCGGCATCCTGCTGCGCGACAAACGCGCCGAGGTAGCCACCTTCTCTTTCCTCATGGTAGTGCTTCCCATCCTCGGCGAGGCGTTGCTAGATGTGGTAAAGATGCTTGCCTCACCCGCAGCCGAACAGGGCGCCCAGGTAGGCCTGCTTCCCATCTGCGTGGGATTCCTCACGGCATTCCTCTCGGGCTGTGCCGCCTGCGCATGGATGATAAACCTTGTGAAACGCGGCAAGCTCATCTGGTTCGCAATATACTGCGTCATAATGGGTGTGATCTGCATCCTTTGGTAAACTGATTCTTTGGTAAAATAATTCGTGCAAATGGATTTCATCACCGGAGAGATAATAGCCATAGACAAGCCGTTGGGCTGGACATCGTTCGATGTCGTGAAACGTCTGCGCGGCGCCATACAGCGCAGACTCAACGTGCGCCGCTTCAAGGTAGGCCATGCGGGAACCCTCGACCCGCTCGCTACCGGCGTATTACTGGTATGCACAGGGCGTGCCACCCGCCGCATCGACGAATTGCAGGCGGGCACCAAGGAATATGAGGCCACTCTGCGCCTGGGCGCCACCACGCCGAGTTTCGACCTGGAGACGGAGATAGACGCGACCTATCCCTACGGACACATCACCACCGAAATGGTGGAGGAAATACTGCCCCGCTTCCGAGGCGACATAATGCAGGTACCTCCTGTATTCTCGGCAGTGAAGATAGACGGCAAACGTGCCTACAAATTCGCACGCAAAGGCCGCGAAGTGGAGCTTAAAGCCAAGCCTCTCCACATCGACAAGCTGGAGATGTCAGGTCTGGAGGGCGACAGACTCCGTCTGCGCATAGTTTGCAGCAAAGGCACCTATATCCGTGCATTGGCCCGCGACATAGGGAAGGCTCTGGATTCCGGGGCGCACTTGGTGGAACTGCGGCGCACAAGGGTAGGCGACCACGGCATAGACCGCTGCATGGACATAGAACAGGCCATGAACGAAATCTCCACCTGCCGCCTCACTTTCCCCGACGACTACCGGCTGCCCGACACCCCTTCTCATTCCGAAGGGTGCTGACGCCGCAAACCAGGTCTTTCAACAACTTACTAACCTGTATCTCCTAAAAATAACAATATACCACAACCATAATAATTAAATGAAACTATCACAGTTCAGATTTGAATTGCCGGAAGAGCTGATAGCGCAGTATCCGGCGCCGGTACGCGACGAGAGCCGGCTCATGATAGTTGACAGCCGCACAGGAAAAATCACCCACGGCGTATTCAAGGACCTCATAGACTATTTCGAAGAGGGCGATGTGGTGATTTTCAACGATACCAAGGTCTTTCCCGCCCACCTCTTCGGGCGCAAGGAGAAGACCGGAGCGGTGATAGAGGTGTTCCTGCTCCGCGAGCTGAACGAGGGACAGAAGTTCTGGGATGTCCTTGTGGAGCCGGCACGCAAGATTCGTATCGGCAACAAACTCTACTTCGGCAACGACAACTCCATGGTGGCGGAAGTGATAGACAACACCACCTCCCGCGGCCGCACACTGCGTTTCCTTTATGACGGCGACCATGACGAGTTCAAGAAGGCACTCTACGCCATGGGTTCCACTCCATTGCCGGACTACATAAAACGCCGCGCCGAACCGGAGGACGCCGAGCGTTACCAGACCATCTACGCCCGCCACGAAGGCGCCGTTGCCGCCCCGACGGCCGGC
>CAJMDR010000208.1 GCA_905212215.1 uncultured Porphyromonadaceae bacterium | reverse complement strand
GGCATCCGTTGCATCAAGAATATAATATGTCAACGCTCCGGCCGGTATGGTCTTGCCGTCAACATCCTTTACCGGCGCCTCCCAGGTGATTTTCAGACTGCCGTCGGTATTGATTATAGTCTTGACATTGCTTACCTTCTCCGGTTTGTTCAGGCCCACGAAGATTTTGTCGCTCACCGAAGTACTGCTGCCTGCGGCGTTCATGGCCTGCAAGGAATATGTGTATTCTCCGGCAGCCTTCATGGTGGTATCGGTGAAACTGAAAGCCTGTCCCGGCTGTACGTCGGTCAGTTCAGCTATCAACGCGCCGTTGCGTTCTATCCTGACGCCCTTGAAGTCACGTATAGCCGCCCCTTCCATGTCCTGAGAAGGTGCCGTACCGCTTATCACAGACTTAAGGGCACAGTTCATGTCGGCCGTCAGTTTAAGGTTCTCGACAGGCTTGGGCAAAGACATTGCCTGAGGAGCGCTGATGCTGATGCTTTCAATATAGAGGAAGAAGCCTTTCTTCTGCGACACGCCATGCACGCCGAAATAATATTTACCGTCTGCAGGAACACTTACCAGCTGCTCCATGGTCTTCATTTCCTTCTTCTGAAGGAGAACGGTATCTATTACGATCGTAGTCAAGGCTGCGGCGGTAGGAGCATCGCCCATGCGCACCTCGATCTGTTCGTTCATAGTGGAAGCAGTGCTGCCGTTATGGGCTCCCAGGCTGAATTTATACAGCTTCCCTGCCTGCAGATAGATGGGAGGAGTGACAACCCAGTCGTCCATGGGAGGATTCTTGGTGCCTGCCGAACTGATGCGCAGCGATCCGGAGCCCCAGAAGAAGCGGACGCCGTCGTTGTTGCCATCTATAATGGTGAAGCCGGAGAGCGACTCGGCATCGGGGAAGTTGTTGGAATAAGGAGGATAGATGGCGCCTAAAGCGACCACATTGGAAGTGGCGGCTTCCGAGGTAAGGCCTTCGCATGTTGCAGTGACGGTATAGCTGTACACCTCAAGGTTTTCAGGAGTCGTTACGGCATCCGTGATGCTCAGCCCCTTCACATTCTCTGCCACCACTACATTCCCCGGCATACGGGTAACCGTGTATGTAACCGCCGTAGTGTCCATATATCCGCCGTTTACGGCTGTCGTTACGGCATTCCAGCTTACGGTAAACTTACCGTCAGCATAAGAAGCGTTTACATTTTCGGGAGCATTAGGGGTATCTTTGCCAATGAAAATCGGTCCGAGGGCTGCTTTGGGCGATTCCCCTTCATCGTTGGAGAGAATAACGGAAAACTCATACTTGTCAGCCTTCGGAACACTCATAGGCACACTAACAGAAGCGCCGAAGGAAGTTGAGCCGACAGACTTCTCCACGCCGTCAAGATAGACCTTGTATGTCAAAGCTCCTGAGCCCTGACTGCCGTCAAAGGTAGTGTCGGGACACTGGAATGTCAGCTGACCGCTGAGGGCACCTTTCGGGAAGTCAGCCTTGAGGTTGAAGGCTTCCGCCGGAGCTTTTCCTGCAGCCGCAAAGGGAATGTACAGACCGGCTATCTCGTCATTGTACTGGAACTGGCACAGCTTGGTGGCAGCTCCGGTTGTGATGTCCACTTCATACAGGCTTCCCGTCTTGTCGGTCGGAGTAACGGTCCAGAACATACGTCCGCTTGCCTTGTCTATGGCAGCTCCGGTGATGTAGGCGGGAACTACTCCCGTAGCACCGACTTTGCTCATGGCACCGCTGGAGGGCGTCACCTTATACAGGTCGCCGGCCATGTCTATAGCGTAGACGAAACCATCGTTGCCGTAGGCACATGCGTTCCACATTCGCGGCAGAGTGGCGATAGTGGTATGTGTGTTGTCATTGAGATCCATCTTGCCGAAGACGATGACAGGATTTTCGCCATCGGGGTCATTGACGAAACATCCATAGACATCCATGCCGTTGGTGCAGAGTGCGCGAGGAGTCTGTTCATTGGTAATGGTTGTGCTTTTTATCTGTTTCCAGTCTTCGGTGTTGTAGGTCTTGTGGTAATAAGTACTCTTCTTCGTTATGGCCGAGGTGAACACATAGAAGTTATGATACACGCCGTCCATTTCCACAGCGCTGTAACACCCGCCGAGGCTTTTCCCGTTCAACGCCGTTATGGTGCCGTCGGTAGTGAAACTGACCATGCCGGTATGTGCAGCCTTGGTCTGGCCTTCCGGCTTGTCGGAATAAATAACGTTTCCGATGATTGTGATGCCGCCTGTGGCGGTACGGATCTGCAATGTGAGATCTTGCGGTTGCTGTCCGTCGGTGTTGAGAATGGTGAATTCCTCACCTCCCTCTTCCCGGCTCACCGCACAAGGTGTGTACCGGCTTCTGTTGCCTGTTTCAGCAACCGACGATGCCTGCCACACGGCGGCAAACATCCCGGCTGTAGACACCAGTACGGCGCCTAGAACTGACGCTATGGTTCTCCTTTTCTTCATAGATGTAATAGTTAGTAAGTAGTTCCCGCTTCATCGGAAACTTCAATGGCAAATATACATAATACCCTGTTACCAAGCCTGTTAATTCGTAAATTATATGAATTAACTGTCTTTTCCCTTTGACAGAAGGATTGCGGAGTGCCTGAATTCGTTGGGCGACATTCCTGTCTTGCTCTTGAACACTTTGGAGAAAGCGGAATCGGAGTTATAGCCTAAATGGTAGGCAAGTTCCTTGACAAGGATTTTTGAAGTAGGATCGGAGAGGAGTTTCATGGCTTCTGCAACACGATGGTTGTTCACATAATTGCTGAAGGAAACTCCGGCAAACATATTGACAGCCCTTGACACATAAGTGCGGTTCGAGCCGATAATTTCGGCAAGGGTCTCAAGCGTGAGGTTGGCGTTCCGGTACAGATGCTCTTCCGCCATCTTCTTTTCTATGGTCCCGAAAAGGAGTTGCATCGACGCATAAGCATCCTCCCTGGCAGGCTCCGCAGTCTGAGGTTTTTCAGTCTTGACAAGTTCAGTCTTTTTCACCTCTTCAAGCAGACGGCGCGTCTGGGCGGTATAAAGCAAGCGCTGTTTCCGATGGAAATACATCATGGTCAGCGTTACAACCGCAAGAAGCACCGCAATCGCGGTACAGATTGTAGAGATGCGTTGGTTGCGCAGATTGGCGATGCGGTATTTCTGTACTTCCGTCTTCTTCTCAAGTTTGTGATTGTTGACTATCAGGTTATTGAAGTCCTGCACACGGCTTGCCTTCTGCAGACTGTCGATATGGTTGTGATAGAGGCCGAAATAGTGGAGCGATTCATCGCGCTTTCCCTCGCGCAAATACATCTTGGCAAGAGACAGCAACACATCGCTGCAGAACTCCAAGTTGTAATATTCGCGTGAAATGGCCAAAGCCTTTCGGTACAGGCTGTCAGCCTGCCTCAGATTGCCCATCCGCTCGCGGCTGTTACCGTAATGATACAACGCCATCACCTCGTTGCTCGGTTCCGCAAATCTTGCAGCCGCCAAAGCCGTTTCGTAGGCTTCGGCTGCCTCCTCATTGCGCCCGAGTCTGGTGAATACATCGCCACGCACGGTAGACACAAGCGTAGTCAGTTGATTGAGACTGTTGTTCTTAATCAGAGAGTCTACGGAGTCAAGGGTGACAAGAACTTCTTTAAACTTGCCGTTAGTGGCCTCCATAAGCGCCATGGCCGTAAGAGCATGGGTGCGTGGTATGGGATCGGGAGTGCTCATGGTGTCGACAACAGTCTTGGCCTCCAACGCATATTCCATGCCGTGAGGATCACCTAAAACGTAATAGATATAGGTTATGCTTGCGAGCATTGTATTCATGCCTCGCACATTACCGGCCTCCCGAGCTGTTCTGTATCCTTCGTAATAAGCTGCCAGACTGCCCTGATAGTCCAGATCATGTTTCAGGCTCCAGGCTCCCTTTATGTTGTAGTATAGAATTTCGGCAAAGGAATCTCCGACACGTTTCAACAAGGGAGCCGCATCATCCATGAAGTACTTTACCGAATCGGCATCCTCACGCATGGCATACGCCTCCGCCAGATAAAGGGCCATCAGCAGCCTGGCCTTGTCATCTTTCCCCCGGACACTGTCGTAATAGGGTCTGCCACGGCTGATGACTTCTTCCATCTTACCCTCGTGGAGCGGTTTTATCATGCTGCTGCGGAGAGCTTTGGTCGAATCGTTCCGGGATTTTGCGGAATCATCAGAATGAGAACACATCACCGCGTTCATTAACGCAAGCGAAATCACCACAGCACCGACTATTCTACTGAGCAGCTTGCCCATCAGAGAGTGGAAAGGGAGTTTTGGCGGGGAAAGGCGTCTATGAATGAGCCCGGAGTAACATTCACTATCTCTATGCCGCGGTGACGGGCATAGTCGGCGATCTCGTGATAGCTGCGGAATGCTATTGTCATGCTCTGCAGTATCTCATGCAGTTTTATATCTTTATACACACTCGCCACCCTCTCTTTCTCATCTTTGTTATCGCTGTAGAAATGGGGTTGCAAGGTAACTACCCTGTTATCGTCATCCACGCTCAGGGTGCGGGTCCAAGTGTGGTCGGCGCCCGCTATGGCGATATACCTGTAACCCATTTCGGATTCAAAAACAAAAGAACGCCCATCCGTATTTGTCAATGCCA
>CAJMDR010000207.1 GCA_905212215.1 uncultured Porphyromonadaceae bacterium | reverse complement strand
CCGGAGAAGTAAGCGATATACATCGCGTCAACTCTCCTGTTTTGCAAAAGATTCCCTCCCGCCTCATATATATAGACTTCAGCGGCGATGAACTGCACCTCGGAGGCTCCGCATTCGCCCAGAGTCTGAACAAAGTCGGTGAGACAGCCCCGACGGTTCGTGACCCGCAGTTGTTCGTACGAGCTTTCGATGCTATCCAGACGCTCACCAAACGCGGTCTGATTGTGGCACAGCACGATGTATCGGCAGGTGGTCTAACCACCACTCTGCTGGAAATGACCTTCGCCAATGTTCATGGTGGCCTGCGTCTCGACCTCGGATGCTTCGACCATAAAGACCTGGTACACGCTCTCTTCGCCGAAAATCCGGCTTTGGTAATTCAGGTACGCGACCGCGATTACGCTTTGGTTGAAAGCGAACTGGGTAACAACAACATACCTTTCAAGATTCTTGGCAGACCTCAGTCGGCACGAAACATAGACATAGAGAAAGATGGAGAGAAACTGAGTTTCGACATCGACAAACTGCGCGATGTATGGTATCGTTCCTCTTTCCTGCTCGACTGCCGTCAGAGCGGCGACAAGCAGGCATCGCTGCGATTCTCAAACTACCGCCGTCAACCGGTACGCTTCACCATCCCCGCCGAATTCTCCGGTCGCCTTTCGCAACATGGTCTGGCAAGCTACCGACCGGAAAAATCGGGTATACGAGCTGCCATAATCCGCGAAAAAGGTATCAACGGCGACCGTGAAATGGCATATAGCCTCTATCTGGCAGGCTTCGATGTGAAAGACATTCACACCACCGACCTCCGCTCCGGACGCGAGGATCTCAGCGATGTGGACATGATAGTGTTCAGCGGAGGATTCTCCAACAGCGATGTCCTGGGGTCTGCAAAAGGATGGGCAGGTTCGTTTAGATATAATGAGAATGCGCGTCGTGCCCTGGAGAACTTCTATAAACGTCCCACCACCCTCTCGTTAGGTGTCTGCAACGGTTGCCAGCTGATGATGGAATTAGGGCTGATAGGACCAGGTCAGGGCGACAAGCATCCGCGCATGGAACATAATGACTCACATAAGTTCGAGTCAGGTTTCGTTTCTGTTAAGGTGCCTGAAAGCAATTCCATCATGTTAGGCCCGCTGGCAGGAATGAAGTTAGGTATCTGGGTAGCTCATGGAGAAGGAAAGTTCCGTTTCCCGGTAACATTACCCGAAGACCAAATCGCTCTCCGCTACACCTATAAATCCTATCCAGGCAACCCCAACGGTTCCCCGGGTGCCGTAGCAGGCATAGTCAGCGCCGACGGACGCCATCTGGCGATGATGCCGCATCTGGAACGTGCCATTTTCCCATGGCAGTGCGCTGAATATCCGGAACGCCGCCGTTTCGATGAGCTAACTCCCTGGCTGACAGCTTTCGTTAACGCTCGCCGATGGATTGAGCGCAATAAATGAAGTTCTTGACAGACTTCAATAACTGCATGCGTAAAATTCTCGTTGCCGCACTGCCTCTGCTCTTCCTTACTTCCTGTTTTACAGGAGTGGAAGGCACACGGCGTGTGGTGATGAGCAAAGATGATATTCAAGCCACCCTTCCCACGGTAGAAGACGACCTCACCGCTCCTCTTAAAGGGGAAGACCTTGCTTCATGGCGACCCGGAAAAGAGTTTGTTGCTCTCGACAACCGGGCCGCTCTCATTTTTGACAGCAGGACGTTACCTCCCGACCCACTAAGCCTCTCGCTTAAAGGTAAAACCCTTGTTTACCGTGGCTCCGACATGCGGGTAACACCGGGACTCGACACTGTGAGGCTGTTGATTTTCGCCGATTCCGCACGGCAGTATATCTACCCCTTGAAACGGCAAACCGTCAACAGCCTGGAGTTGCCGATGCTCACCGACAAAGCGCTTATAGACCGCTTCGATGCCCTTCTGAAAGGCAAGAGGCTTTGGGTACGCAACACCGCATGGCATACAGGAGATTCCATGACTATGCAAGGTCTGAAATATGCGCCTGTCGTCATAACGAAGGTCACTCCCGGAAGCGGTGTATATCCTGCCAATATTCATTTCAAATGTGATGGCAAGGATACGGCTTGGCTTCCGGTATCTTTAGGTAATGCAGGTCCTGCATCACGCAGTTTCTCCCATCAGTTTTCTCTCTCTGACCCAAAGGAGCAATATCCGGGCATCAGCGACGAGAACTGGAACCTCATACAGCAACAACGTGTCGTTACCGGGATGACAAAGACGGAGGCCCGGCTTTCCCGAGGCAACCCGAAGGATGTTTCACAAGGACATAACTCTGCCATGCTTTATGAACTATGGCAATATCCCGATGGCAGCTACATGATTTTTGAAGACGGTCTGCTGACCCGTTTCAAGATAGCACAATAAGCGTTCCTTCTAAACCCAACCAGAATCTTTCTGTAATGACTCCGCTCATAGAACAATATAAAGAGCTTTCCGAGCTTACCACTTTTCATCTTGCTGCTAAAGCACGATATTTTGCACGTTACAACACAGCAGAAGCCTTAAAGAAACTGCTTCATACTGAAACCTTTCGCGATAACGATTGGCTACATATCGGAGCAGGAAGCAATCTCCTTTTCCTTGGCGATTTCAACGGGCTGGTACTGAAATCCGACATCTTCGGCAGACAGGCATACCATAAAAACGATGATACCGTTTTCGCCATTGCCGGAGCAGGCGAAAACTGGAGCGATTTCGTAGACTGGTGTGTGGAGCAGAACCTTGCCGGACTGGAGAATCTTGCAGGAATACCCGGTGAAGTCGGCGCATCCCCGGTACAGAATGTAGGAGCTTATGGAGTGGAAGCGGGAGACCTAATCCACACGGTTGAAGTGATGGATGTTACTACAGGAGAAGTAGAGCGCATAAAAGGGTCAGACTGTGGATTCGGTTACCGAGAGAGTCGTTTCAAGCATGAATGGAAAGGGCGTTATATTGTTCTTAGAGTAAGTTTCCGCCTACATCCGGACACAAAAGCCAGGAACCTGGAATACGGTCCTATGAAGGAACTGGAACAACAACTCGGACACCATCCCACCATAGCCGAAGTTCGCGATAAAGTCAAAGAATTGCGTTCCTCAAAACTCCCGGATCCGGATGTATTGGGCAGCGCAGGAAGTTTCTTCCGCAATCCGGTGGTCGACAGCTACTATTTCAACGAAGTGGTAAAGCCCCTTGCACCAGGAATAGTTGCATATCCTGTAGCCGATGGCAGCAAGGTCAAGTTAGGTGCCGGATGGATGATAGAACATGCAGGACTCAAAGGAGCCATAGTGGGCGATGCTGAGGTATATCCCAACCAATGTCTGGTGATAGTGAACCGTGGCAATGCCACATATAAAGATGTGGAAGCACTCGCCGAAAAAGTACAGACTGAAGTACGACGCCGGTTCAACGTGGAACTGCGGCCTGAGGTAAACTATATCAGCACACGGATGGATATTGAAGTGCTCGGTTCCGGGACAAGCAAAGGTGTTCCCGAAATAGGATGCCTCTGTCCCGTTTGCACATCTCCCGATCCGCATGACAACCGTCTGCGGTCCTCTGTATGGCTTCGAACTCATGGACTGAGTATTCTTATAGATCCGTCGCCCGACTTCCGCCAGCAGGCTCTCAGAGCAGGGATAAGCCATATTGATGCTGTGCTGCTCACCCACAGTCATTACGACCATGTGGGAGGAATTGATGACCTGCGTCCTTTCTGTGTAACTTCCGATGTACCCATATATGCCCAGCAGGATGTCATCGACGACTTGAAACGTCGTCTCGACTACTGTTTCTACGACAATCCTTATCCCGGAGTACCACGCCTTATCCTCCACCCTGTAGAGGCCAACAAAGTACTTGACATTAATGGCCTCAACATACTTCCTCTGCGGGTGATGCACGGTAAGAAACCAATTCTCGGCTACCGCATCGGCTCATTCGGGTATATCACCGATGCTTCTTCGCTGCCAGAAGAAACTGCTGATGAGCTTCATGACTTACAGGTATTGATTCTGAACGCCCTGCGTATCAGACCCCATTTTGCCCACTACAGCCTTCAGGAAGCGCTTGATGTGATTTCAGACCTAAAACCCAAAGAGGCATATCTGACGCATTTCAGCCATGAAATAGGAAAACATGCCGATGTAGAGCCGACATTACCGGACAGTGTAAAACTGGCGTATGACGGCCTGAAATTGAGAATACAATAAAAGACTTCGGAAGTGAAAAGATACGTCCTTATACCCCTTCTTTTAGGCATATATGCCCTTGTTATGGCATACATGGGACGAGAACGGTTCTTCAACCCCGGTACGAGGACAATTTATATCCTTACCGTTGCCGGTGAAGCCATAGTGCTGATTGCACTCTATTTCTTCCTGCGCCGTCGCGACCGATTCCGCAAGAAATAATACAACTTTTATCAGCGTTTATCAGCGGATTTATAGCATTACTCATAGCTCTCATAGTACTCATAGTACTCAAAACCTGCCTCAAAAGCCCTAAAAAAGAGGCCGCGCAAATCACGCGGCCTCTTTTTAGAATTGTCAGTCGTTAGCAGATGAGCTGCTTTTCAGTGGCTGGCACACCTTCTTTTATTCCTGCGGGACAGCTACCTTGTGGCTTTGGGTGGTGCCATCGG
>CAJMDR010000206.1 GCA_905212215.1 uncultured Porphyromonadaceae bacterium | reverse complement strand
GAGCTGCCAGTAATCAGCCGACAGGCCTTCAAGGGCTGTACCTGCTGTAAGAGCCTGGGTGGTGAGGCCGATGCAGCCTGTTTGCTCTTTGGTGGCGACGGCCATGCCGCTCCACAGAGAAGCGTCGTAGTAGTTGTTGGTGAAAGTGGGGGCGGAAGTAGGTATGCCACCTGCTATCATGCCCTTATAGTTGAGCGAAGGGCAGTCGAGATAACCCAATGCCACGTTACCGGAGATGACAACCTTTGAGGAGGTGCTTATACGGCCGGAGATGCCGCCTGCATATTGTCCGCTCACGCTTACCGCGCCGGCGTTGAAGCAGTTCTGGATGGTGGAGGTGGTCTGGTGGTAGCCTGTGATGCCGCCGCCGACTTCCTGCTTGCCCTCTACGCGGGAACTGTGGAAGGAATGCATGTACACATTGCCCAGGTTGACGCAGTTCTCCATGGTGAGGTAGTAGATGCCTCCTGCAATGCCGCCTGCATAACGGTAGTTGCTGTATACCGTTGCGGTATTGAAGCAGTTACGGATAAAGGAAGGAGAAGAAGAGGAGCCGTTTGCATCGCCAACGATGCCCCCGCTATAATCGCCATAGCATCGCACGGTTCCTGCAGCGGAGCAGTTCTCTATGGTAGAACCTTTGCTGGAATGTCCAACCACGATGCCCACTCCTCCGTTGCCGGTCACCGAGCAGCCTGCATCGAAGTTCAGGTTGCGGATGCTGCCTGAGTCGAGGTTACCGATGAAGCCAAGGTACTTGCGGGAACCTGAGGTGGAAGTGTCAATTGTGCCGTCGGCCTTGAACACCATGCCGTTGATGTGCATGTTTCGGATGGTGTGTCCGCGGCCGTCGATGTTTCCGCAGAACATCCACGAGGTGGCCGAGGCTTTGCCATAGGGTGTGGTGCCGAGGCCGAGATAGGTGGTATCGCCGGCCATGTCAATATCGGCTGTAATTGCGAAATAGAGCCCTTTGCAAGGGTCACCACCAGCCTTGGCCTGAGTGGAAGTGGAAGTGCCGGCTATGGTGCCGTTCACATACAGCTCAAGCGCCTTCAGGTCGGCTTTGGAGCTGATCAGATAGGGTTCGGCTTCCGTGCCGCTGCCCTGCAACGGTGGCGCCGCCAGCATGATGCCGCCGGGAAGCAATAACATCGCTAGCAGCGTCAGCGCAATGCGTAGTCGTTTCAACATTTGGGTATTATAGTTAAAGGTTAATTGAATTTCTGTTGGGGTTTGCAGCCGCAAATATACGTAAAATCCATCGGCTCACCGCTTAACAAATGCGAATTAACCGACGGAATGCGAAAAACCTACGATATCGTAACTTTTTCGCATTCGACTGTTCAAATTGAAATATCTCCCCGGGATGCTGTCAGAAAAGATACAGATGCGCCTTTATGACACACCCCAATGTGTCAGGCATTGATGATGAGAACTGTAGTATAAGCCACGTAGCAGAGAAGCATGAAGATGCCTTCTGCACGGGTTATGGTACGGTTGCCGATCAACCATCCTGTCAGCCAGAAGAGAACGGCGGCGCCAGTCATGGTAAGCAGGTCGAAGTTGCCGATGTCGCCCAGAGGGAGAGGCTGTATGGTGGCCGAAAGTCCCAGGACGAAGAGGATATTGAAGATACAGCTTCCTATGACGTTGCCGACGGCGAGTCCCGGATGACCTTTTATGGCGGAGACAACGCTGGTGGCGAGTTCGGGAAGTGAGGTGCCGACAGCTACTATGGTGAGACCGATTATTGCCTGGCTTACCCCGAATTCCGTTGCGAGGTCGGTGGCGCTGTCCACGAACAGCTGACCACCGAATATGAGGCCCGCAAGCCCGACGGCAATGAGTATGATTGATTTGAGCATGGAAGGTGCTTTCTTTTCCGCATGTCGAGCCTCCTGAGTAGCCGCGACGGCTGTTTCAACGTCTCCCGGAATTGCGGGTAGTTTTTTTGCCTGCGCGAAGGTATAGCGCATGAAGATGCAGAAGAAAAGAAGAAGGAGAATGCCGTCGACTCGTGTTACGGTGTTGGACTGAGTCCCGTCGAGAAGCGACGAGTTGCCGCAGGCCAAAAGAGCTACGGAAGAGAGTATTACTAAAGGTATCTCGTTAGCCATTACTGATTTCTCAACCTTTATGGGGCGTAACATGGCTACGGCGCCGATAATCAGTAGCACATTGGCGATGTTGCTTCCCACAACGTTTCCGATGGCAAGACCCGCCTTGCCGTCAATAGCCGAGAGTACGCTTATGACGAACTCCGGGGCGGAAGTGCCGAAAGCTACTATGGTGAGGCCGATAATCATTTCGCTTAGACCGAAACGCTTGGCCACACCGGAACCACCCTCTGTTAACCAGTTGGCACCGTAGATAATGAGAGCGAGGCCTGCAATGAGCAGTAATATACTTAAGAACATAGTCTTGAATGTTTTTCAACGATTTTCCTGAACTCTTTTCAACAATAGGGCGACCGAACGCCGCTCTACCTTAACGAGAGGTGCCTCCTCTATGCTCTTGGCACTGAGGAGTACATCAGCAAAGTTAATACGATTCAAGGTTACATGAAAATCCATCGATATTTACATTCTCAAATATCCGTAAAACAACTTGTTCCATAATAATTAGTACGAATTACGCCCCATAGCCTAAACGATTGATAATCAGCGATTTCACCAAGCCATTCGGTAGTTTGGCCGAATTCCGTTCGGCAGTTTGGCGTGTTTTCGTTCGGCAGTTTGGCCGAATTCTCCTACCAACATCTTCTCGGCAATAGCCGTACTTACGTCTATTAGGCTGTAAATACAGCAGATAATAGTTCAAACTGCGACTATTAATGGTTATGCAAAACAGCCATTATGCTGATTATTTTTGCAAAATTAACCTGACTTTTACGCCCGTAAAACAGACATCACGGTTCAGAATGGTTCAAACACATAAAATTGAGTTTGAAGGCAGGAGATGTAGGGCTCAGAGGAGCTTTTCGTAGGAGTAGCGGGGTCCCCAGGAATATAGGGTATGACCGAGGTTGCGGTAGGAACGAGAGGCGAGGAGGCGCTGCATGGGCAGGTTGGGAAGGCCTGTGTCGATACGTACTGCCTCAGCACCTTCTTTGCATACATGGGCTTCCGCCAAAGCAAGCAACCGTGCGCCTTGACCACTATGTCGGTATGCCTCTCCCACGGCGATGCGGTGAAAGACAGCATAATGTTCCGCCGGAGTCCAAATCTCCCGCAACCGCTCATACTCACTGTCGTAATAAGCGATAGCGATATATGCGGCGATGTTCCCTTGAGTATCTGTCATTACATAGGCCATTCCAGCGGCTATGTCGTTCTTCACGTCCTCTTCCGAGGGGTAGCCGTCGGGCCATTGTTCAAATCCTGCAGCCCGCTGCGATGCGCGGCCATAGTCAAGCACAGCAAGGCAGGCAGGTATG
The DNA here is from genome assembly GCA_905212215.1 of uncultured Porphyromonadaceae bacterium. GTDB lineage: Bacteria > Bacteroidota > Bacteroidia > Bacteroidales > Muribaculaceae > Lepagella. The sequence continues at coordinate 1,233 of CAJMDR010000206.1, read as the reverse complement.
TCGGCTTCTTCGGCCTGGCGGAGTTGCCATTCCTTTGCTTTCATTTCCGCAACTTTCATTTCAGTGCGTTTATGAAGGTGACTATTGTCTCCAACACTTCCGGCGAGATGGTTTCTTCTATGGACTCGTATTCTTCCATCATACCTGTCTTTGCGGTCTGCATGAGGTGGTTGCGGTCCGGCATTACCCTCACGTCAACTTTGCCATTAAGCTTCTTCAGCGCCTCGGCGTTTATCGGCAATACCTGAATATCCTTTCCGCCGTAAAGAGCCAATACAGGGCACTGTGTGGCCGCTATCGCCTTGGCGGGTGAATAGGACTGGAAGTAATCGAACCATGGGTTTTCTGTCATGGCTACCTGACGCAGATTCTCTTTCAGCTGAGCCAGCACAGGGTCAGCAGGCCATGACTTGGTGATGTCGTCCACACTGGCACAGGCGGCTTTAGAACCTTGGTGAATTTTCACGTCATAGAGCTTCTTCAACGCTTCGGCATAGAGTGCTGCGGTTTCAGCCGATACGCCGCGTCCTTTCAGCAAAGCTTCGTTCTGGTCGGCCAACAGGGAGTCGCCGCGCATGGCGGGTGCGCCCAACGTTACAATGAATTTTGGCCGGGCATCGTATCTGAATTCTTTCTCACCGCCGAGCATGAAGGCTATGGCGCCTCCCTCGCTATGTCCCAACACTCCTACATTCCTGAAACCCTCTGTGTTTTTGAGATATCGGATGCCTTCGGCGGCGTCAAGGGCGAAGTCATGAGTAGTAGCTGTCTTGAAATCGCCGGTAGATTCTCCCACGCCGCGGTCATCGTAGCGCAAAGAGCCTATGTCGTTACGCGCAAGATAGTCGGCGATTACCCAGAATGGTTTATGCCCGAACACCTCTTCATCGCGGTTCTGTTGTCCGCTACCCGTAATCATCAGCACCACAGGGGTGTCGGCACTGAAATTCTGCGGCAACAGCAGGGTTCCTGCAAGCAAAGCAGTGGCGTTGCCGAACTTCACGCTGCGCTCGGAATAAGGGAAAGGAGGCTTCGGCGTCTGCGGACGCATGGCCTCAGCCTTGACATACGTCAATCCCAATGGCAACTTCATGCCGTTCTGCGAGAAGGAGCCTGTCATTTTCTCGCCTTCTATACGTCCGGAATACGAGAAGCCGATGCTCCTCACCGACACATTGATGGAATCGGCCGACAGATAATTTGTCTGGCAAGGAATGCCTTTCGCGCCCTGGT
>CAJMDR010000205.1 GCA_905212215.1 uncultured Porphyromonadaceae bacterium | reverse complement strand
CCCCAGCCTCGACCCGGTGGCACTTGACCGAGCCTGCGTGGACAAGGTCATCAACAATCCGGAGGACGGGAAGAAAGACCTTGTGGAGCAGATGAAGGCACGCCACGCCATGCATCTCCTTGACTATGCCGAAGAGCTCGGCCTCGGCACACAAAACTACAAACTTGTGGAAGTAGAATCCGAACCTATCAATGGATAACAACACAGAGCACGCTGATGCCGCGCCCGAAATACAGGTAGTACTGATGTGCGGCATCAGCGGTTCCGGCAAGACCAGTTATGCCCTTGGCCTCGAGGCCAAGGGCTATCGGCGTCTGTCGGCCGATGAAATAGCATGGTCTCAGCATGGCCATGAATTGCAGAAGATGAGTCTGGAACGCCAGCAGGCTGTGTTCGCACAGGCCAACGACGAACTGTTGCTGCAACTTGAAAGGGCCTTGGTGACGGGAGAAAAGGTAGTGGTTGACAGCACCTTGTGTCGCCGCGAGAAGCGGGATGTGATGCGCCGTCTATGCCGAGAGTTCGGTGTGGAACCGCTGTTGATTTATATGCGTGCCACGAAAGAAGTATTGCTGCGTCGCCTCGCCCAACGCAAAGGTCTCGGCGCCAATGACCAGCCGGTACCGCCATCGCGCCTCGAAAGCTTCTGCAACAGCTTCGAGACACCACAGGCTGACGAGGCTGTGATAATTATACTTCAGGAATAGAGGTTGTATCGAAAAAAAATAAAAACATCGTTCAAAGGCTTGGCATTTTTATTACTGGCAGTACCTACGCATGAAATTTATCTAAGGTTAGGTTAAGTTAAATTCGATAGATGAAATATAAACACAATCTTACCCACCCTCATTAATTGCAAATATAAATTAAAATAAATACATATGTCCTTTATTCAATGTTAATTATAGTTAATTATCCATTGAATCACTTGCATTTTACCTTTAAAAATATTAACTTTGTCCGCAACTCAAACACAAACAACCATGAAACAACTGAAACTCCTCTTAGGACTGCTGTTGTTCCTAATTTGCTCCTGTGCGGAGGAAATGCAACAACAAAAAACATCGGAATCAAGGCGATTGGATAATCATATATCCATGGCTGACGCAAAAAAAAGACTGCCCATACTGGTCGCAGACATGCAATGTGATGGACTAAACGACATCAACAGGCCTACCTCAAAATCAGCAATCGTCATTAAAGAAACGGCGCTGGATAAACAGATGCGACCGCTCACAAGGGCAGAGGAGGCGGACGCAAGCTGCTACATTTTCCAAATGGACAACGGACAGTTCGCCATAATGAGCGCCACAACAACCAGGCCTGAATTGCTGGCTGCCGGCTACGGATCCCCCGATTTGACGAAGATGCCCAGTTCTAACGACTGGAACGTAGACAACACTCCAGATACACTTCCACACGTTATTGGAGGGAAAGACAGATTTATCGTCTACAGGCGATTAGACCCCATCAAAAAGACTCGTAACGCAGCCTTATGCGATGTGAAATGGGGAAATGAAGAGCCATATTTTGATTCCCTGAAAGTTATCCCTTCAGCCAATAGAAAAGCTGCAGCAGGCTGCACAGCAGTGGCGATTGCCCAAATGATGACAACAAAGAAATTACGCGGAGGATATTACAAAGACCACCATTTCGACTGGGATATGCTGGCTCAACGCCGCTTTGCAAGATCATTCATCGACCTTGAATCAAGAATTCAAGTAGCCACGTTGATGAAAGACATCAACAATAAAGAAAATCTGGACGCCATGTTCGGAGTACCGGTCACAGAAGCCTGGGAATCAAATATACCGAGAGTATGGCAGAACTTCCATTTTTCAGAATCAGGAACAAACTATCACGTTGTGCCTGACACCGTTGCAACATGGGGTAATTATCTTACAAGAACAGATTTCGTAAACCGTGTCCTGTCAGAATTCGACAATGGATACCCAGTACTTATGATGGCTCGCCAACCTGGTGTAGGCGGTCATGCATGGGTGTGTCACGGAGCACTTGACGTAGAGACACCAGTATTGATTTACAGCGTCTCTATCCATGCCGGTGAACCGGATATATATCTTGGACAATATACTGAGCATGCAGTGTATTTCCAGATGAACTGGGGTTGGGACGGAATAGCCGACGGCTATTATCTCATCAAATGGGACGGAGAACTTGACAATACACAAGGCCCCGACTCCAAAGAAACAGGCTTTGAGGATCTGCCTACCCGCGGAGGCTATAACTGCTATGACAGCAACTCCATTCATGCAATAATAGGTGTAAGACTTTAAAACAAAAATCATGAAAACATCAAGTATACTAATAGCCGTCATACTGGCTATAGCAGGCATGTCGATCGGCCATGCTGAAAAAAAGGTGCAGACTTTCCGAGTGACCAACAATTACGTCAACCGTCCTGAATTCCCCGATTTTGAGGTCAAGCAGTTGGAATGCACCTACGGTCAGGATGGAAAGCTGGAAAAGATACTTTCCCGCGAGGAGCTGAGAATGAACGGCAGCCCGGCGGTTGACGGCACCACTCCTCCACAGAAATATGACACTGTCCTCTATCTTCTGCACTGGAAACCCGGAGTTCTGGAAGTAAGCAAAAGAGCTATATGCAATTACTACCCCGACCAGGAACAATCCGACACAGCCTGGGTATTCACCCTCAACGACAAAGGGAATGTGGAAATGATGGTGTGCGGCGGAAAAGTGACACGCTTCACATATAATGGCGAAGGAGAACTTACCGAGTTCCAAAAGTCCTTCGGCACCCCTGAGGCAGACAGGTTCAACCTTTTCTATGATCAGGGAAATCTTGTGACTGCGACAGATCCCTCTGACAGGATGTCATTCACTTACCACTACACAGACATAACGAACCTTGCAGGCATCAACCTGCAACTACAGGATTTGCTTGGCAGGCCAAACCGCAATCCTGTATTGCTACTCGCTGGCATAACCGGGAGACCTCCGGCAAGACTATACAGTTCTACCACCAGAAAGAACGGGACAGAGGACGCCGGAACGAAAATCTGTGACCTGAGATATGAGCTTGACAAAGACGGGTACGTTACTAAAATCTCCGGCTACACGGGCGATTACAAGGAACAGTTATCGGTTGAGATAAGTTATACCGGCACAGGTTCTGTACATGGAATACAACGTGACGAAGAAAACCTTGTGAAAGTCAACGGACGTTCAGTGACAACCTCCGATGGAAGTCCTTTGTATGTCTATAATCTGCAAGGGAGTCGTGTAGCTTATTCCCCCACAGGAAATATCGAGCTGACACATTCAGGAATCTATTTGGTCAACTGCGGTGAAAACGCATACAAGATATTAGTTCGCTGATGAATTAGGAAATGAGATTTTGACTTATCTCAAACAGCTGAATAAGCCTTAATAAGAGGATGCGACAAATTGCATCCTCTTATTTTAATTTATCATTGTCAGAGGAGGCCTGAGATGCGGGCTATATATTTGCCGATGATGTCGAACTCAAGGTTGACGATGGTGCCGACCTGAATACGGCAGAAGTTAGTGTGGTCGAAGGTATAGGGAATAATCGCCACACGGAATGAGTCGGCCTCGGAGTCGCACACTGTGAGACTTACGCCATTCACCGTTATCGAGCCTTTCTCCACGGTAACGTATCCTTTGCGCACCAGTTCCGGAAGGGTCTTGTAGCGGAATTTGAAATAGGTGCTGCCGTCCACCTCCGTCACCTCCACACACTCTGCTGTGCAGTCCACATGTCCCTGGACGATATGTCCGTCGAGGCGACCGTCCATCTTCATGCAGCGCTCGAGGTTGACGAGGTCACCCGTTTTCAGCAGACCGAGATTGGAGCGGTCGAGGGTTTCCTGAATGGCTGTGACGGTATATGATGAATCATCGTGGATATCCACCACTGTAAGGCATACACCATTGTGGGCCACACTCTGATCGAGGTGCAGCTCGTTGGCGAAAGAACATTCCACCGTAATATGCAGGTTTCCGCCTTCACGCACGAGAGCCTTGACGCGGCCTGCCTCTTCTACTATTCCTGAAAACATATATGTTGTCGCGACTTTAGAAATTTAATCGGATTATCAGCCGGAGGAGGTGCGGGGTCAGCCACTTTCCCGGCCGGATATGCAAAGGTAGCGGAAAATGATTATCTTTGCAAATCGTTAGCGAGTTATCCGGACTGAGGAGAAGAAATCCATCAGGACAGGCAACAAGTCGCTTATAAATGAAACGGCACATGGAAAGCTTAGAAACTATATTGCCACCGACAACGGGAAAGGAAAACAGACCGAAACTGCCTGACTTCCGCCAGCTCACCCTGATAGGAGCCAACGGAGCCGGCAAGACACGCTTCATGCGCCACATGATGCAGCAATGCGGCGACAAGGCTTACGAGATGTCGGCATTGCAGGCTTTCTATCCGGAACGTAACGTGTCGGAGCTGCCAGGGAGCATCGATGCACAGTATTCCCTGGCGCAGAAGCGGTCGCCCTATCTGAAAGGAGAGGCGGTGAGCGAGTTCGACAAGCTAATGTTCCTGCTCATCAATGACGAATGTATCTATCTTCTCAGCCACAAGAGCCGCAGGCTGTTCGGAGAGGAACCGGAACCGTTGCAGCCAACACGCATCGACAGGCTGATCAACCTGTGGCA
>CAJMDR010000204.1 GCA_905212215.1 uncultured Porphyromonadaceae bacterium | reverse complement strand
CACTCTCCATGAACTTGACAATCATTTCGTGATTGAGTTCCTTCGGAGTGATTCGCCCCCGGCAGAGAGTGGAGAAGTTACTCTGCTGACGCGCCCTTTCCTTAGTTGTCTTTGTCAAGAACATATAGCACTTGTGAGACAAGTACGGACGCTCGTTGAAATGGCGTTCAAAGGAACGGTCGAGGAAAGATAGGTCATCCTTCTGGAGTTCCGGCTTGTATCTTTCGGACACAAACCAGTCCTGTTTATGCACCACTGAGTAGTGAGGCAGAACCTTGATTGCCTTGCACCATGCGCCGTGCATGGTTTCATACTCCTGCGAGGTGACGGTGAACAATTCCGGCAACGACACCTCGAAAGCGACTGTAATGTCGGCATCTTTCGATATGATGCAGCCGTGCTCCACCGCCATTAAGGGCAATTGTGACTCCAGCGTTGTGGCTTTTAGGGTATTTCTCATTGTTTTCTAACTCTGATTAAGCGATTCACGCGCAGACGGTTGATGATATAGCGGGGATGGTATTTCACTGCCGCCAGTTTCATCAGACCATACTGACCGTATTTGGTATTGAGGTGGAAAGTGAGCCATACAAGGATTGAGGCGCACATCGCGCCGAAGCCGATGCAGACCCATTGCGCCACGCCACACATATACATGATGACGAACACGATGAAATCCGCAATCAGACCTCCGGCGAAGATGAACAGATATTGCGCCTTCAAACCCTTGTATTCTACCGTTCTACCAATACCTTTATTGATAGAATACTCAGCCATTTAGAGGAAGAATGAGCGGAGAATGGTAGCGGCCACGATGAGGAAGATGCAGGCCCCGAACCACGATGCGGCGGTCTTGCTGGTGTCCGGGTCACCGGAGCTGAACTTTCCATAGACCTTGACACCGCCAATGAGACCTACAACGGCACCGATGGCGTAGATGAGTTTCGTGCCGGGGTCAAAATAGCTGGAAATCATTGAAGTAGCCTCGTTGATGCCAGCCATGCCGTTACCGGCGGCGAAACACTGGACGACAGATGCGACAGCGAAGAGTGCGAAGAGTGCGCGCTTGGCACCTGCCGAGCGCAGAATGTTTTTGAACTTTCTCATGTGTCAATTCTTGGACTGAGAGGGTTTGCGAAGAAATTCCATTCTGAATCGAGGCGCGGGAGCGTCCTTGACCTCCGGCTCAATAACCGGTTCGGATTTTGGCTCCGGCTTTTCCTCTTTCTGCCTTACCTCCGGTTCTTTCTCCGGGACAGGTTCAGCAGCGGATGTTTCAGATTCGGGTTCTTCCTGACGGAAAGCCTCGTCGTTCATCTCGACTTTCCGGTGGCACTCATACAGTTTCTCCAGCAGAGCGTCGGGAAGACATCCGCTAAACTGTGTGCCGTCAACCGTCCTAAAAACATTCATTGCGAATTGCAATGCGCCAACGGGCTGTTGTTCGCCAGACTGCAAAATGTCTGACGCTTTTGAGATTGAATCGAAATCGACACCGCTTGCCAACGGGTTGGGAGGGGCGACAGTGTTGTCCTCTCTTTCGAGCTGCGCCTCTTCATCCCGGTGATCTTCCCATGCCCGTGCCTCTCTTTCGGGATACATCCGTTTGGGAGGTGCCGGAGTTTCATTCTTCACATCAAATTCTGCATCTTTCTCATCCATCAGGGTTTCCACACAGTCCCTGATAGGTTTCACGACCTCTTCCATCATCGCCTTGAGATCTGCCACAGAAAAATTGGACAGACCTACGGCATCATCGGCTATTACCGGACTGATGGTTTGAGGTACGGATTCTTTTGCCTCCGTAACCGAGGGCGGAGGCGAAGCGGGGGGAGCATCCTCGTCTTGCGGTTTTTCCGCAGGATACTGTCCTCGTCGGTTCATATACTCGTTGAGCAGGACGACCACAATGGCCTGTGCCACGATAGCGCCGATGATATACATCCATATCATGCAGTGTTTCGTTTTGAATCGTTTGTCATCTCATTGATGAGATCGGCACAAGTGTCAAGGTGGTCAAGCAGGATTGCCTCTACATACGACCCCATTGTCGGGCGATCGCCATCGACATCCAGCACGATTTTTTTCAGTCGCTTGCCGAGTTCGGCGGAGATGTAAATCTCCCGCTCCTTACGGTTTACTTTGTCGCCCATCAGGTATTTTGCCTGATACTTCTTGGCATTGAGCGAGATACCATCCATTGCTTTGGAATCGGTATCCGAGCGATAGGATGCGGCAGTCAGTTCTGCTATTAAAGATTTCACATCCTCCTCTTCAAGATGATAGGCCACTATATTCTGGACATACATACCGACGGACGCTTTATCGCCGCCGATGTTAGTGACTATCCTCTTGAGTCGCTGCCACAGCGACAGAGTACATCCTACATACTTGTAGGGTTTTAGAGAGTGTCCCGCGAAGAAAGTCTCCCGATAGGAGCGTTTTCCCTCGTCGGAGTAGCCGGCACCGTCAACATTGACTTCGGTGCCGGATGATTTTTGCTCTGCTTTCATTCAAAAGAGTCAAAAGGATTTTTTGGCGGGGCTTTGTCTATCAGTCCCTTTATGGTCTTGCCATAATTTGCAAAATGATTTTCAAGAACATTCCATAAGTAACCGACCATTGTAAGAGGCTCATCGTTAGTACTTAGTCTCTCTACCAGCGTATTGAGCATATTGTAGTGTCGGACACTTATGCAAATCTTGCGAATCTTCTGCTCCTTTGAAGTAGGTTTGATGAACAAGTTCTCAAAATCGGATTCAGCACCATTTGTCTGCATTTTCTTTGACACGGGTGACGGTTGTGTCACAGATGCCGATGGTGCCGGCTGTTCTACCTTTGGCTTTTCATCTTCTTTATCTTCCGCAAAATGCGGTGTGATGGGCTTGTATCCGTGGAGATAACCCTCCCTCGGAATTGGGACCTCCGCAATTTTCTTAGCCATTGCGGATGCCTGTCAAGGCAAGAATCTCCTTGGCTAATTCGTCGATACCACTTCCCTTGACCAGTGATGGGTCCGGCGGGAAAAGTGTGCTTCTGAAGACCTTGCTCTTAGGATTGGCTGAAAGCCCGCGTTTGAATCTGACGCTTGCCGGAATGGTCGTCTTCATTGATTCAAGACCGATACTTTCCATAAAAGCGTCGTATTCGCTGTAAATATCCTTGCGTTCTCTCGCGTCGATACGGTTCCACAGAATCTGCATCTTTTTCAGGTTGCCATATCCCGCCATCATAATATGGTCGTGGATAAACTGGCAATATCCCAAAGTGCTTTCTATATCGTACTTGCTGGCTGCCATCGGACAGAATACATAGTCGCAATTCGATACGGCCTGTAAAACATTGTAGTTGTTCATTGTCCCTGGAAGATCGAGGAAAAGAATCTGGACATCGTTGTCTCCATTGATATACTTCCGCATGGTTTGTACGGTGTTTTCAAGAAGACAGTCGAATACCACATACGGTTGAAGTCCGCTTTTCGCAAGCTGCTGGTCTGCCAGTGCCTGAATATGCGGAAGACGGTCGAGGTCTTTGAGTTCGCGGTCACGCTCTCCTTTCAGACTGTGCTGGGGAGAGTCGCAATCCATGATTGCAACCTTCACCCCCAACTCATAGTAGAGGTAACTCGCGACCAGGACCGTCAGGGTCGATTTGCCTACCCCTCCCTTCTGGTTGGAGAAGGCAACAGTGATGGTGTCGCTCATCTGAGAAATTTGACATGGTGAAAACTGATCGGCAACATTTGCCACAACGCCGGGACGACTGCCACGGTCGGGAATACAGTCATTACGGACTGTAGGAGCAAAGAGAATCCTTACCTACATACTTTCCTCCCGACACACATACGGCTGAAGTTCCGGAAATCGGATATGACGTATTAACGGAGGTTGCTCCTGACGTCATATAGTCCCGACTTCGGGAGGTCATTCAGGTCGTGATATGGGAATCAGGTAAGTAGGTTGTTTCGGAAATAACTCTTTACTTACAAAAGGAATACAGTTCTTACGGAATGCAGTAAATAAAAAGGTACGCAAGTATGTACTTACTTTAGTACCGAAGTACTTTGGTACCAAAATACCGACGGAAGCAGACCGGGACTTCCGGACGATAATACATAATTCCATTCCGACTTCGTGATTTACATCGGTAAGAACTGAGTGGGGATGGTAACTCTGGACTTAATGAAGTATGAAATGCAGTGCATATATAAGTCCTGACATACCGAATAATGGACAGCCGTATTGTTGGCCTTTAGACCACAGCTGATTTTCAAGGATTTAACCTTATGATTGATGCCTCATAGCTTATGGAGCGCGTGCTCCGGCTATTTCAGCGCGGCATTCTTGCCGAAGATGTGCCCGCTTATTATATGTATGCGGGCGGTAAACGGCGACCGCGTACCCGGGTCATCCTTTCGGCGTGAACACGGGGGCTTGTCGATCATTTACGCTGCAAAGTTAAGGGCATTTCATCACTCATTCCAAATTATTTCGGGGCTGTTCCGTGATATTCCGTTTTGGTTCCGTTCTTTTCCGCGACGGGGGCGCGGCAGGCCCATCAAATGGCAGTAACTTTGCATCGTGCAACAGAGATAAAAAATCATGCTATCGCACACACCTTTATTATACGCTTGATGAAGACCGGCATCAAGGCAGAGAAACACAGGCTTGCCAGCC
>CAJMDR010000203.1 GCA_905212215.1 uncultured Porphyromonadaceae bacterium | reverse complement strand
CCGCCGCAAGAATGACAGCGAGTGGCAGCGCATAGCCGGCACCATCACCAGGGCAGCACAGGAATACACCGTTGTCCTTACAAGCCTGCTCCCGAGCACCACATATGAATACCGCGCCGTAGCCGACGGCTATGTGAACCCGAAAGTACACAGCTTCACCACAGAAGGAACCTTCGCTCTCCCCAACGGGGATCTCGAACAATGGATCCAGAATGGCAAAGGCGCATGGATTCCCGGTGCAGCCGCCACTCCCGACTTTTGGGATACAGGCAACCACGGCTCCATCACCATGAAGAAGAACATCACCCAGCCTGCCACCGACCTGCTTCACAGCGGCACTTATTCCGCCAAGCTGATGAGCCAGTTTGTTGGCCTTACTCCTACCATAGGCAAGTTCGCCGCAGGCAATATCTTCGCCGGCACCTATGTACGTACCGACGGCACCGACGGTGTTCTCTCCTTCGGCCGTCCGTTCAACGGCACCCACCCGGTGAAGCTGCGTGGTTGGGCTAACTATCGTCCCGGCACGGTAACGTATGCCGGAGGCGGCGTTTCCAAGGGTGATACGGACCAGGGCATGATTTACGTTGCCCTTACTACCAAGACATATCCCATAGAGACCAAGAACAATGCAAGCCATCCGCGTATTCTGTTCGATCCCAACGATGCAGGGGTGCTCGCGTATGGCGAGATAGTATGGACCGGCAACTTTGGTGCCGACGGCCAGTTGGCACAGTTCGAGATCACCATCACCCCGCGTGACGGCTACTGGACCTCGAAACCGGCTTACATAGTTCTTGTGGCTTCTGCTTCACGCTATGGCGACTACTTCGCCGGCGGCGAATCGGTGCTCTATCTTGATGACCTTGAACTGGTTTATGAATAACCTCACCGCAAAGATACTGATTGCCATCCTGGTCTTTGGCCTGTCACTGACAGCCAAAGGCCAGGATACGGCAACGTATCTGATTACCGACACACTCCCACCGGAACAGACCATAGGACTTGTTCCTGACACCATGCCGACGCCTTTTGAGACAGAACTGGAATCAGTGGTATTCGTGCCCAAAGGACAATGGGTGACCGGGGTAAGCATCAACTGGACGCAATCAACACAGAACAAATACCAGTTCTTAGTGGTAGAAGATCTGTCGGGCGATACCTATTCATTCAAGGTCTCGCCTATGCTGATTTATATAGTGGCCAATGACCTCGGTCTCGGCGGCAAATTCTCCTATACACGCTCCCTTACAAAACTTGAGAAAGGCTCGATAGTATTGGGCGAGGACACTGAATATGATGTTGACCACCTCTACCGTCTGTCGCACAACTACTACTTCATGGGAGTCATGCGCAACTATTTCTCATTAGGCAAGTCGAAACGCTTCGGCTTCTTCAATGAGCTTCAACTGCAACTGGGCGGTGGACAGTCGAAACTATCGAAAGGAAGCGGTCAAAGCCTTACAGGCGCCTATGAGCGCAACTTCTCCGTCAACGTGGGCCTTGCCCCGGGACTACTTGTCTTCCTCAACAACTATTCGGCACTGGAAGTGAATGTAGGCGTTCTCGGCTTCACCTATACGCACACCAGACAGATCAGTGACCAGATTTATGAGTCCCACCGCAAATCGAAGATGGCCAACTTCCGCATCAACCTGTTTTCAATCACCTTCGGCGTAGCCTTTTATCTATGAGGATCCATACAGCAATAACAGCAATCATACTGGGCATTGCCTCATTAGCGGTAAGTTTCCAAGCAACCGGTGCCACCACACAGAGCGAGGACACGGTTCGCTACCGTTATGTAGCCGTGCCGGACACTATGGTGCCGCAGATAAAGAATGTGCTGCGCGGCAAAGCCGAGATTGTGAACCGGCCTTTCAACAGCGATTATACCGTAATAGACGGCGATACAGTACAAGAGATTATAAAGACTCGCAATTTCGGACGTTTCGACCGCAAGCTGTACAACTACATCTTTATTCCCAAAGGGGAATGGCAATGCGGACTGACAGCCTCCTACGGCGAGTTCACCAGCAAGGACCTGCAGATTCTCGACATGCTCGAGGACTTCGATTTCGCAGGCCATACCTTCAGCATTAAGCCTTATATCTGCTATTTCTTCAACAACAACCAGAGCATAGGCGTACGCCTTGGCTACACGGAATCCAAGGGCACTTTAGCATCGATGAACGTTGATTTCGACGATGACATCAACTTCTCTGTCAAAGATGCCATGTACCGTAACTCATCATACACTGCGGCAGTGATGTACCGTTCCTATATCGGTCTGTCGCGCCGTGGCCGTTTCGGAGTTTTCAACGAAGTAGAGCTGTCGTTCTCTTCGGGCGACGCCGACTTTAACCGCAGCATAGGGGGAGAACCCCGCAACACACATACCACATACATGGAGAGCCGTCTGTCGTTCTCGCCCGGCATCTGTGTATTTATCATGAAGAACGTCACTTTCAATGTCTCGTTCGGCGTAGTGGGTTTCTATCTGCGCAACGAAAAACAATGGGTCAACGACGCGCCCAACGGCAACCGCTTCACTTCGGGTGCCAATTTCCGCTTCAATCTTTTCAACATAAACCTTGGCCTGGGAGTACATATATGAAAACCGCATATACCAAACTGTATCTTGCCGGCACCATGCTGCTTGTCCTGCTGTCGGGTTGCATCCGGAACGATCTTCCTTATCCCCGTATCCAGCAGAACATCCTCAGCCTTGCGGCCGAGCATGAACTCTCTCCTGCCACGATAGATACCGCCAACCTGACGGTCACTCTGAATCTGAGTGAACAGGCCGACATCACAAAGGTCCGCTTTACGGACTATACCTATTCCGAGGGCGCCGAGAGTTCACGCAATCTGCTCGAAGGCACTTACGACCTCTCCATTCCCATTTCCGTTACTCTGAGCCATTACCAGTCCTACCAATGGATCATAGAGGCCAGGCAGACTATAGAAAGATATTTCACCATCTCGGGTCAGATAGGCCAGAGTGTGGTGGATGTACCGGGACGCCGCATAGTGGTATATATGCCCGAAGGCACACCTCTCAACCGGCTGCAGGTAACAGGCTGCAAGCTCGGTCCAGCCGAAATCACCACTCTCGACCCGGTCATAGAAGCCGGACAATATTATGACTTTACCGAGCCGATGCAGGTCAAGGTATCGGCCTATGGCAGAACCCAGAGCTGGACTATCTTCGTACTTCACACCGACGCCATCGTCACCACTACCCAGGTAGACGCATGGTCGTGTGTCATTTACGCCTACGGTTCCGCTCCGGAAGATGCAGAGAACGGCTTCCAGTACCGCGCATCCTCCTCATCGGAATGGACCACGGTACCGCAGTCGTGGATTACGCACAACGGAGGCGCTTTCAGTTGTCGCATACCGCATCTTCTCCCGCTTACCGAATATGTAGTCCGCGCCACCTCCAACAGCGATGTCGGCAATGAAGTAACCGTCACCACCGATCCTACCCGCGACCTTCCCGACGGCAGCTACAACGACTGGGGGTTAAAGAACAACAAGATATGGTGTCCGTGGGCGGAAGACGGCGAACAGTTCTGGGATACCGGCAACACAGGAGCCGCCACCTTAGGCAACTCCAATGTCACTCCGAGCGACGACACCCCTACCGGCACAGGCAAATCCGCTCGTCTGGAGACCCGTTTCGTGGGCATCGGGTCCATAGGCAAGCTTGCCGCAGGAAGCATTTACAGCGGCAGCTTCGTGAGGGTTGACGGCACTAACGGCATTCTCGCTTTCGGTCGTCCCTGGACGCTGAGACCTACCAAATTGCGGGGCTTCTATAAGTTCCATTCCGAGCCTATCAATTATGCGTCCACAGAATACAAGAACCTGATGGGACGCCCTGACTCATGCCATATCTATGTAGCCTTGACAGACTGGGACCAACCCTACGAGATACGTACCAACCCCAACAACCGCCAGCTCTTCGACAGGAACTCTCCGGCAATAATCGCATACGGTGAGCTGATACGCGGCAACGACACCAACGGCTGGCAGGAATTTGAAGTAGAGTTCATTTACCGCTCTACCTCACGACGCCCGAAATATATCCTCGTGTGCAGCGCAGCATCGAAGTACGGCGACTTCTTTACGGGCGGCACAGGAACGGTGCTGTATGTGGACCAGCTATCGCTCGACTATGACTATTGAAAACTCACATAACGCCCCCGGAACATGAAAACAAGCATCATCATCTGTATCTTAAGCCTCCTTCCACTTTTCGGCTCAGCCAGAGTGAACTATCCAGCCAAAGGCCGTTATAAAGCCGTGGCCGCCGGAGAAGCACATGTAATGGTGATTAAAGAAGACGGGACACTGTGGGGCTGGGGATGCAACGAGAACTGCCAGCTCGGGACAGGAGACACAATAGACCGAGCGAGTGCCGTAAAGATTCTGGATCGTGTTACTGCCGTTGCTGCAGGCGGATGCCAGACCTTTGCCGTACGAGACGATGGATCCTTATGGGGGTGGGGATATTTCGGTCCTAATCCCCGATTTGACAAAGAGAGCGTCGTTGCCGATCATTGGAGAGCCAGCCCTGTTAAGATTTTAGAAGGAGTGAAGTCAGTATCGGCCGGAGGAACCCATGCGGCAATTCTATGCAAAGATGGTTCGCTATGGACGCTCGGGTGGAACAACTGTGGCCA
>CAJMDR010000202.1 GCA_905212215.1 uncultured Porphyromonadaceae bacterium | reverse complement strand
CCCCTGCCATATCGCGGCTGCGTGGGCGGAAGCAATGATGAACCGAACATTCTTGACAGGTTTCGCCGCTCTTGATGTACAGTCGATAAAGAACCCGGCTCTGATGATGTTGCGGCTCCTATACACTTCTGCGAGTTGGTCAAGGTCGCCGACCACATTCGTGTCTCGATAAAATAGCTGAAGACCGGGTAACGTCCAGTTAATTGCATCCTCAAATGACGCGATGTCGAAGGGGAACTTTGGCTCGATGAGTTCTGCAAATGATTTCGGAAGAATGATATTCTCCACTCCGATGGCCTCTTGAAACAGGGGGGCAATCTCTTCATCCTTGAATCCGGCAATGCCACATCCGATGCGCGTGACATAAAATTTCAATTCTGGGTGAGCCTTGGCGAAAGCGATGAATTCATCGACGTATGGTTTGATGGTATCGACACCACCCTGCATTGTGGGGATGGCGTATGATTGGCCCTGCAATCCCACACCTTGGCCCCATACGGCGCCAAACTTGTTTAACGCGGCCCGGGCCGCACCTCCTCCATGATGCCCTGCAAGATTGCTGCCGAACACGAATACCTCGTTAGGTTTAAGCGAACTGATGTTTTCAGGAGTGTATTCTTGCAGTCGCTTCTTATGTCCTCTTTCTTTCAAGAAATTCCCAAATCTACGGATGAATCCTAATTGTTCCTCAGTCTCGGGAGTATGACGCCAATGGGACTTCGGACAATCCTTGAAGCTTTGACGAAGATGATTTACAGCGTATTCATAGCCCTCTCCATAATATTCATACAGACAGGCCACGATTGTACCAGTGCGTCCTACGCCGCCCCAGCAGTGAATATAAACCTTGTTGTCATCATTGGAAATGATTGAGTCTATATGTTCCATCAGGTCATATACATCCTGATAACTTTCCGGAACGGAAACGTCTTTTATAGGAAACCTATGATGTTCGACATAAGAATCCAGTAGATGCTGATAAGGGTTCAGCTCTCCGTCTTCGGTCAAGTCAATGAAATGGGTTATGCCAAACTCTTCCAGCCGACGTATTTTCTGTTCGGGATTTTGTAAATCACCCGCGTATTCCCCGGCATATACTTTGTCTGGAATGACGCAATATGAATGTTTTATAGGTTTATCCATTATAATAAGAGGTCTTTGTTTACATTAAACGGTTTGTGGTTCACGTATCGTTCCTTCATCTGCTCCGGGCTGGAGAAATCTCCGAGGTCGTCAGCTACAGAGAGTAGAACATCGTGGAGTTCAAGATTTGTCAGATAATTCTGAGGTATGGCATTGTACCCAAGAATTGCCCCGATGATGTTGCCTGCGACAGCTCCGGTTGAATCGCTATCACCGTCATGATTTACAGCACAACGGATACACATTTCAAAATCATCTATGTAGCGCATCACGCTAAAGACAGCTATTGCCAAAGTCTCTTCTGCTACCCAGCCTTCACCAAGTTCTCGTATGGCATTTGTATCAGTCTTCTCGGAGATAGCCAAATCAAGGGCCTTTTGAACTAATTCTTGCAATTCAGAGAGTCGCATCTCTTCTTTGAAGTACAGATCAAGCAACTTGAATACACGATTAATGACAATAAACCGGAACTTCTCCTGATCTGCGTTATCATGGCCAATGCAGTCAGCGACTATCATGGCAAGAGCCATTGAGGAATAAGTGCTCAGAGGGTGCTTATGTGTAATATCTGCGGCGTGTCCAGCAAGATAACCGGCATGTTCCAGATCAATCAATCTGGGATGAGCTGCAGAGAATATTCCGATAGGGGCAACTCGCATAACGCCTCCACAACCTTTCGAGTTGTTGATTACCGGAGCCCCTTTAGGCAAAGAGATTGTCTGCAATGCAGACAAGCAAGTATTGCCGGGAGCACGACGCGACCATAAAGCTTTTACATGAGTAAGCCAGCTTTTTCGCATTTTCAGGGGTGCGCGACCCTGTGTATAATACCAATGTTCATAGGCCGTTGAAATATGGGGAACAATATCCTTCTCAAACGTTTTGCCTCCGACAACAGCACTGAGCAACCCTTCGGCTGTGAAAAGGGACATCTGGGTATCATCGGAAAATTCGGCTATACCATCGGGATTAAGGACGTAGTCGACAATCCCGTTCTCGCCATACTTCTTACGGATGGCGTTCAGCGAAGAAAACTCCACCACATACCCGAGCGCATCGCCGATGGCTCCACCAATGAGTGAGCCACGGCATTTATCTTGAAGATTACTTGTCTGCATTGTAATTTAGTCTATTAAGTGTGGTTTAGTCTCAGAAACGACTTATTGCATCGCATAATAGGATGCTCCACAACATCATTACGATGAATGACAATGTTATAAGCCAGTTCGAGGGTTTACGACATTGCTGAAATGTTGTTTTGTTAGCTTCGCGGATTCTTTTGGGAAGGAATAACGACAAAAAGTATATCGCCAGAGGCCCCAATGAAAAAACGCTGAAATATAAGAACATTTCATTCTCGACAGCCGAAGTTGTTATGGAAATGCCGAAAAAGAGAATGAACATCCATAGTATTCCATCAAGCTTCCATTTGAGGACTCTCCGATTAGAGAAAAAGACGATAACGCATACTCCAAGACCAACCAGCCAGCCTTTACTGAGCATCCTGAATATCAGTCCGCCAATTGTCATTTCCTCATAAAGACCGTATGGATAGGGGGAACGAAAATCGCATATCATGTCGATTATCTCCGCAACCATCACTAATGAGTACAGAATTGCAGCAATCTGAATGCCGTAGAGAAAGACATCTGTTACCCAGTTGCGCTTTCTCCAGTTGGCGGTAAATCCTTGCCAACGGCCCTTTATGTCAAATTTGAATAAACTCATAATCGTTAATCCTATGGGAAATCATGTGAGACGAATAATTTACTCGTCCGCCTTATCAATCTCCGATGAATAAGAGTCATAAACATCATTCAACTCTGCATCTTCACATGCGGAGAACATTCTTGAGAGTTTACCCTTGAGTCCGTGAATACGTTCTCTGCAATATTCGCGGGTTGAGGCATCCTCGCTGCAGCTGGCAGACTCTGCGAATGCCATCGCGCTGCGGGCTGTTGTGGCGGTCTCAATCATCGCGCCGGTCTTGCCGCTGCTCTTGAAGGGTACGGAGATGCCGTTGGTCATTGCCGACAGCTCTTTGTACCAGGGACGGCCGCAGATTGAAACGGTGTCTACCTTGATTTTCATGTCGGCGGCTTTCTTGGCTTCGATTCGCCAGTCAATCTGGTTGCTGACCACATAATCTCGATAAGTATAGCCAATTTCATGCGGGTCTGCATCCGCAATCAGTAGAATTGCCCTCGAGGAATCCTCTCTCCAAGGGGATTCGTCTATGATTTTCTTTAATACCAGTTCATAGAATTCATCACCGTCACCGCCGCTTGTGTCTTTGGACTCCTTGACAAACTTGATGATGTCGTTCTCGTTGTCGGTCAATGGAATGCACTGGTATGCATCACCGAAAGTGTCACGGTTAATCATGTCGCAGTAGTCACCGAATGCGACAATTCCGAGACGCAGGTCTTCGTTGTCCTTGAAGATACGCGGTATCATTTCGGCCACCTGCTGACGGACATCATCAATATAGGCAGCCATTGAGCCGGTTGTGTCAAAGGCAATAACCATGTCAAGTTTACCTTTCCCTTTAGGCGTGACTTTATCATCGATTGCCTGAGGGGTTTCTGATTCAATGCTTACGTTTACCTTCGTTGTGGTCTCTGTGGTTACTTTAGTTTCCATGTTTGTTTCTTTTGGGGTTTGAAATAATGGAGCTGAATCGCGAGCAAAATCTATCTGCTACTCAATACTATTTTTAGAACTTGTCGGATAGGAGACAAGTCTGAGACCAAGGGATTCAACTTTTACCTTTCCATGGTCAAACTCCCGAATATCAGGATTGCATCCTTCTTTATCACTCTCATAACTGCCCCCTGCTACAATAAATAATGGGTCGGAACCGCTTATGGTCCATTCGGCTACATTTCCCAACATATCGTAAATCCCGAGATTATTCGGTCTTTTCTGCTTTACTGCGTGGGTTGTACTATCAGAATTTTCCTTATACCATGCTATATCCTCCAAAACATTGTCAGCAGGCAACTGCATGGTGAGATGTGCCACATAAAGCCATTGGGGTTCTGATGGGATGTAGAAATCATACCCTGTAACAGAGTCTAGCCTGTTTACAAATTCCAGACAGTCAACCAAGTCAACATTTTCCACTGGCAACAAATCTCCTGGCTGATGAATCGAAGGATTTTCACCCATAATCGATGTCCAAAGTTCCTGTGTTACTTCGGTTTCGCTGATATAAAAATCATTCACCTCAATGGTTCTCTTAAGACCTCGGCAATCAATTTTACCACCTGCCACACCAATCATCTTAACCTCAATCCCATTGACATTGATGATAGTGTCTTTCGGCGCAACACGACTCTCGTCAGTGTATATCTTTGTTTCCTCAAAATCAGGGTTGAGCACATCCTTAAGAAGAAACACTCCGATTACACAAGCACAAAGCAAGACTATGCCGCCTACAATCCATGCTGTGATTTTGTAAATTCGTTTCATAATGATTTTTCAGCTAATTTGTTCAACTTCATTTTTCAGTTTTGTGATGATTTCACGGCAGCCGCGCTCGATGGGGTCGGAGCA
>CAJMDR010000201.1 GCA_905212215.1 uncultured Porphyromonadaceae bacterium | reverse complement strand
TTGCTCCACTTGGCTGCGTCCTCTAAATCATTGGCGTCATTGAGGATACATTTCAGGCCGCCGAAACCGGCATACTTGCGCAGCACTGCAATTTCCTCGGCAGACCGCGCCCCGCGCCCCTTGACACCGAGGCTAAACGCCATCCGAATAGCCTCGATGTTGTCGCGCATGGTACTGAGGCGGTTATAAGCCATAGCCGTCCAGTATTTCGGTTATTGTTCCGAGCAGTTCTGTCAGCATCGGCTGATGTGTCTCCCTGTCGAGGAAGTCGCCGTTGACCTCGTAGCGGTCGAGTATCTCGCTGACAGGTTTCTGTCCGAGAAGATGCACGGCGAAGTCCGGCATATACTCCGGCGGCAGACGCAGCCAGAGGTTTTCCTCCACCACATCATATATTATGTCGTAGCGCGACACATATAGCCCGGCAAGGAGTGTGCGCATCGCCAGCTCACGGGCAATCGGAACGGGCTTGCCCTCCAGACGCGCCGTTACGAATGTGTCGTAAGCGTCATCCGAGCGGTTTTCTATGAAATTTTTATTGTTTCTCTGGGGAAAATGGTGGTCAATAAGATGACCTCGGAGATAGACTTGGAAAAAGTCTGCCTCCGGCAGTTCTATGTCATGTTTCATCGGGGGATTCGGATATAGTGGTTTGCCGATGCCCTTTTGTTTCATGGTGCAGCAGCACGATGAAAAAGGACACCGGGTATCCCTCCCGATGTCCAACCACTAAATCCGCGTCAAAAATGAAACAAAAACATTATGACGTAGAATTAATGGCAAAGTTAATAAACTTTTCGGACAGTCGGACAGGATTATATATAGTTTTATTCTTATTTCGTTCTCTTAACCAACAGGTCACGCGGATTTTATCTTCTTGGAGGCTTTACTTTACGGTAGCGGCGGCTCTTTTTCTTTTTAGAGCCTTCACCGGGCAGGGGCATGAAAGCCTCGATGACACGCTTGACGATGAGATTGTAGAGTTTCTCCTCGTCACGGCTCAGACCGACAGGATGCAGTCCAGTGGTTACGATGCCGTGGCCGTTGTAGGCCGTCTCGCCATGACGGAAATTGTTGCGTCGGCTGATTGTCTTGACCTCTCCGGCCATTGCTCCCCATATCGGGTTATACTCCAGCACACGCATATTCTTCTCCATCTCACGGCTTACGGTCTCTGGCACTGTGTTCTGGTACAGCGATGGGAAGGAGATCAGGCTCTTGGCGTAGAGGGTATATGCGAGCGATGCGGTTTTCTCGAACTCGAAGCCGAGTTCTACACAAGCATCCATCCAGAGTGTGGTCATGTTGTAAAGTGGCTGCTCGTCGGGGCTGACGATATGGAAATCTATCTCGCCAACCTGTACCGTGTCACCGGCTTTGATTCCTTCTGGGATTGCCGTCTCGGATTCCGCGAGAGCCAGATGTTCGGCATCGGCCTCGATGAAGTGGTTGGCTATCTGTTCGCCGAGCCACTTTTCATATTTGGCAGGATCTTTAGCCCCGTTCCTGACAGCCATGAGGATGGCTGACTTTCTGAGTCGGGGCAGCCACGCGCGGATCACTTTTACAGGCTGGCGCAGATACCAGTAAAGGTTGAGGAATGCGAGTTCTCCGCCGAAGCAGGGACTCATGGCGTTGACGATGGTGTGGCTCTTGTCCCACAGCGCCCTGATTGTGTTTAACCGGGCATTGTCCTCTTTGGATTTTTCCCAGCCCAGAAGCTCGTCGTAGTTACGCATGGAGAACTCGAAGTGGTGGGCGTACATCTGACGCATCTCCTGTCGGGAGGCGAGTACGAATTTCTCGCCCGGCTTGAACGTGGCCTCGATGATGTTGCCGTTTGTCCACGTCACGGCATAGCCGTTGCCGAGATAGAAATTATCATGTTTCTGAGTTGCGCCCACAGCCGTGGCGATTGTGTCGGCGACGAGACGGTTGTCGGTTATTACGGTAACCAGATTCTTTTTTGTCATTTCTGTAATTGTTTTTGGGGTGGATATTTTTGATGGATATAGTGGTTTTTGAAAGACATCGGGAAGTTCCGGACCTTCCTTCTGTCATTTCTCTGAAGCAGACCTTACGGTCTTACATCTTGGGGCCTTTGGGCTTGCGTTGCTGCTTTGCCTGAGCCTCGTTCTTCGGTTCTGTCTGATATTTCTGGAGCGGCTCGGCGACGTGCTTGGTGGCCTCGTTGGTCAGACCGTCATGATTTACGGCTTTCTGTGTCTTTGACTCCTCGGCAACCTTGACACGCGGGTCGTTGAGCGACATCTCCGGCTTCATACTGTTCTTGTCGAATTGCAGGTACACCGTGGTCGGCTGTCCTTTTTCATCCGGCATATCGGTGATTACTGCCACGCGGCCGGCGGCATACTCCCTTGTCTGTTCCTCGGTGAGAGGGTGCTTCTTCCAGTTGTGGAGTGGCTTGATACGTCCGTCCTCCAGAAGCCATGTGTTCTCTTTCGAGACCCTTACCTTTTCGCCTTCAGGCTTTTGCCGCTGTTGCGCTTTTGCAGGTTTCTCTTTTTCCTGTGCTGCTGACTCGGATTGTGCCGTCTCCTCCTTGATGCCGTGGATTTTATTCCACCATTTTATGCCGCCGGGAACAAATTCCAGGTTACGGCGGTCGGTATTGTACTGGATAATCCCTGTGCGGGTCTTACCGTCGCGGCATAAGACTTCTTTCGGAGGGAGCGGCTTGCCCTGTTTTAGCTGGGCTATCTCGGCCATTGTCAGTTTGCTCTGCCCGAATGTATCGCGGACATAGACTGACTTGGCGGGGATGGCGATGAGTTCGTTGGTGTATCTGTCGCGGCTGACGAAACTCGGAACCTTCTCGCCCGTCACAGGGTCGGTGAGGTCAACGATTCTTCCGAGGTTGCCGTTCTCAATAAGGTTGGCTTTGTCAATCTTGGAGAACTTGTAGCCCATGAAGTCCTGATCGAGTTTTGCCTCGTGGTGGATGAAGTGGGGGACCACCTTGACATTGCCGTCAGGGTCTGTCCTGAACGAGAGATGGGCTTCGACCGGATATTTCTCACCTGCGAAAGACATTGTGAGGTTCACAGGCTTTGACTTGCGGTTATAGAGCATCTCCTGAAGGTCTCCGCTCTGTTTCAGGGCCTCGCGGTCGATACCCCATTTCTCTTTGAGGGTGTCCCAGTCAATCCTGCTCTCATCCACGGGGCGATATTTCGCCTCCTTTTCGGCGTTGGCAGGTTCTTCTGCGACTGCATCGCCCTTTGGTTCTTCGGGTGCCGATATTTTCTGTTCCTGCGGCGAATCTACTTTCTGAGCCGGAAGCACCACATCGACCACGTTGTTTTTGAGCATCTCTGCATTTGCCACGAGGTCTTTGGCGAGGTCGCCGATTACGGTGCCCACCGTGTCGTAGCGGTCAGCGGGAACGCGGAAGAATCCGAATGTCGAGGGGTTCTTGCACTGGCGCACGAAGTTCGACATGAAGGCTTCGAGAGGGTTCTGACCTTTGGAGAATTTCACAAGGTCAGAGAGTTTCGCCGACTTTACATCGGTCATCCTGGGTGTGCCGTCGTCGTTGAGTCCGGTCACTGCGCCTACCTGCCCGGTGTCGTTGTTGCGGGCGATAAGCACTTCTTCTTGATTCAGGTCTTTTGCCATAAATTAAAAAGGTGTTTGGGTTAGAGACTTGCGTCGTTGCCGGCGCGATAATTATTGTGTGTATGTAGTAGTGTGTATGTTCTTATCTTGGAATCCCTTCAAAGGCTATACGGCAATCCACGGCAGGGAACAGTACCCTTGACTGCTTGGTTTCTCCGGTTTTGATGAAGGGGAGTGTGCCGTCCGCCATCATCTGCTCGACCTTCGTCTTTGATACTTTGTATCGTTTGCAGACCTGCGCCTTTGTGTAGAATCTCTGTTCATCTTCGAGTATGCCGAGATTGACGAGGGTGTCGTACATTTCGCGGTTCGCTTTCTTTATCTCGTCGCGGATTTCGGACAAGAGCCGCTCGCGCATATCGGAGACTATCCGGCTGAGTTCAAGACTCAGTATTTTCTGTTCGTTGGCAGTCATGGTCAGAGACGGGGAAGGCGGGTTACACGTTTCAATGCTTTCTCGTATGCCACGCTGTCCCACGGGCATTGTGTGGCGTGAATGGCATCCACTATCTCTTTGAGGTAGTAGTGGGTCTCGCGCCCGACTTTCTTCCATTTCAGCCCGAGTTTCTTCCTGATGCGCTGGAGATGGCGTGGAGAAACGAGCAGGATTGCCGCCGCTTCTTCTTTCGTCACCATCGGTCTTAATGGCAACTGCGGCCGGGCATCAATTTTCTCTCTTGCCTTGCGCTCCTTTTCTTCCTTTGCCACTATGTAATCGAGGACGCGGGATAAGTCGCCTCTCATACCGGCAACCTCTTCTTTGAGGCATTCGTAGGTGGTTATGTTTTCTTGTTCCATTCTTACGGGGATTTGGTGGTTCTTGAAAT
The DNA here is from genome assembly GCA_905212215.1 of uncultured Porphyromonadaceae bacterium. Classification (GTDB taxonomy): domain Bacteria; phylum Bacteroidota; class Bacteroidia; order Bacteroidales; family Muribaculaceae; genus Lepagella. Next base: position 252 of record CAJMDR010000201.1, on the reverse strand, counting down.
CTACCGCAAGTTAGCTCCGTTCGGAAAGGCGCATCCGGTATATACCATGTGATATACCACGCAAAACCGGATAATTTGACTTTTATTTTGATCTGTTTACAGTCGTTAGCACTCGTCGGGATACAGCAAGTGCCGTCCGGACATTCCCGAACGGCACTCACCTGAGGCGTGTTACGGAATGTTCAGCTTAAAAATCGAGATTGCCGAGGTTCCTGGAAAGAATGTCCATATCCTTTCCGATTTTGTCGGCGG
>CAJMDR010000200.1 GCA_905212215.1 uncultured Porphyromonadaceae bacterium | reverse complement strand
GGGGCGGGACAGGATATCGGAGGACATGTCGCTGACCAGAGGCACGCCGTTGGTCTCAGGGACGTACTGCCACTGGGTGCCCTCGATGGTGTTGTTGGAGCAGTAATAGAAGTAGGAGGCGTCGGCGCTCAGCTTCATGATGCGGCTGTCCATGTTCGGGCTCCAGCCGGGATAGCTGCCACCTTGTTCTATCTTGGCTCCGGCAAGCTGGAAATGTGCGCATACCTGTCCGGCGATGTCGGCTTTGCGGCTCTCTACGCTGGAACGCTGCAGCGAAGTAATCTTGATCTGGTTGTTGTCGATCATCTTCACGGCGGCGAGGTTTGTGGAAGTCTCTACCAGGCCTTCCAGGTCATGGCTCATCATATATACTCCGTGGGGAGCGGAATAGATGGCGCGGATCAGAGCCAGGCCTGTAGTGGAGTCGATGCAGTATTCGGGGCGTTCTACCTTCTCGATGGTGAATTCCATGCCCGGCTCTATGCCCTTGTACTCGTTGCGGATGTCGGCGGCATAGGTCTTGAGGGCTTCGCGGAGTTTGGCCTCGTGGTCGTTGTGGATGCCGAATACGGCATGAGCCTCGCGGGCGATGGCATTGCGGAGGTTGCCGCCGTCGAACTCACATACGGCAACGTCCCATTTCTGCGAGCATTCCCAGATGAAGCGGGCTATTACCTTGTTGGCGTTGGCGCGGCCAAGGTTGATGTCGGAGCCGGAATGGCCGCCGAGGAGTCCTTTCACGCTTACTTTCATGTAGTGGAAGTTCTCGGGCGTCAGCGAGCGGGTATAGGTGAAGATGGCGGTGGTGTCGATGCCGCCTGCGCAGCCTACGAATATCTCGCCGTCATCCTCGCTGTCGAGGTTGATGAGGATTGTGCCTTTAACCAGGTCCTTGCCTAAGTTCTGAGCGCCTTCCAGACCTATCTCCTCGTTTACGGTGAACAGGCACTCTATCGGGCCATGTTCAAGGGAGTTGTCGAGCAGCACTGCCAGCGCGGCGGCCATGCCTATGCCATTGTCGGCGCCGAGTGTTGTTCCGCGGGCGCGTACCCAGTCACCGTCGATGTATGTCTCGATGGGGTCTTTGAGGAAGTCATGCTGAACATCGTTGTTCTTCTCGGCCACCATGTCCATGTGAGCCTGGAGAATCACTGTGGGTGCATTTTCAAAACCCGGGGTTGCGCCCTTGGTCATGGCCACGTTGCCCACCTTGTCGGTGCGGGCCTCTATGTTGTGCTTGGCAGCGAAGTCAAGCAGGAATTTACGAATCTGTTCTTCATGGGTCGAGGGACGCGGCACTTTTGTGATGGCGTCGAAGCATTGCCAGATTAGAGCTGGCTTGAGGTCTTTTACTTCCATGGTGTATAGTATGGTTGTGTTATTTATTTTAGCCTTGGGAGAAGAGCGCAGGGCACTACCTCCTTTCAATCGCAAAGATAACAAAAAAAATCCATACTGGCAAACCGAACATGATTGCCCTTTGCCGGGAGGTGGATGAGACGGTGTGGTAGTGGTGGGAAGTGGCATAAATGCACTTTTTTAATATTATTTAGTTTTTTGGATTGGCCCGAAAGGTTCAGGTTCGGGATTTTTATGTTAATTTTGCAGCGCGTTGGCCACGGCGTGCAGCGCACTGACTTTAAGGAACAGAAAAATACTTTTCAGTAATGAAACGAACTATACCCACCTTCCTCGCCGCTCTGGCGATTCTTGTGCTCGGCGCGGCCACAACCGCTTGTTCGGGTTCTGACGGCAAAGATGTGAAAAAGGCCAAGACCACAGCCAAGAGCGCTGCCAAAGGCGCCTCTGCCGACGCGCTGCCGAACTACCGTTATGTGGACATCGACACGGTGCTCAGCCGCTACAATCTTGCCAAAGACTATAACGAACAGATGCTCAGGCTGCAGAACTCACTCAAAAACAAGGAAAAACAGCATGAGACAAGTATAGGCAACTTCGCCCAGAGCATGGAGAGCAAATACCGTAACAACGGCTATCTGAGCGAGGCAAGCCTGAATCAGGACAAGGAGAAACTGGCCAACATGCAGCAGAATGCTCAGCGTGACATGGGTCAGGCCGCCGATAATGCCATGAGGCAGCAGGCTGCCGCCGAGAAAGTGGTGATGGACTCCATTCAGGCGTTTATCAAGGTGTATATGGAGAGCCACAGCTACGACGCTATCTTCTTCAAGAATGCCACTCTCTATATAAATCCTGCCCTTGACATTACAGATGAGGTGGTGGAAGGCCTCAATGCCCGCTACAACAAGAAGAAAAAATAATCTGTTCTACGTAAGGGCTGGAAAGATGATGCCTTCTGTGGTATCCTGCATGGACTGAGGAACAGAGCAATATCATACGTCCTCTTAAATAGGAGGAATGGAAAAAGAGACTATAACGGTCTCTTTTTTTGTAAGGGATGTAATTTTTGAGAAGTTGCGGCGTCATACATATAGACACGACAAATATAGATGACTCCGACCGACTTCAAGCAGTTGTTGACAGCATGCCAGAGCATGATGTGGCAGGTGGCGGCATCAATGATGCAGTCGCCCTCGGAGGCTCAGGATGTCGTGGCGGACACTGTGGAGAAGTTGTGGCATATCCGGGAGAAACTCGATGAAATAGAGAATGTGAAAGGATATGTTATGACTACTGTGCGGCGTACCGCTCTTGACGCTCTTCGCAGCAGGAACCGTAAAGGCCATACCGTGGATGTGGAGGAAATGCCGGCGTTGTTGCCTGATCCGGCGTTGACACCGCACGAACAGCTGGAACGGACCTCGGAGCTGGAACTGGTTGTGGACATGATACGCCTTCTCCCCGAGAACCAGCGCAAGGTATTGGAGCTGACGGCTTTCCGTGGGCTCGACAGTGCCGAAGTGGTGGAAGTGACGGGATTGAGCATTGAAAATGTGCGTGTGTTGCTTTCCAGAGCCAGAAGTAAACTGCGGACAGCCTACAGACAGTTTTACAAGAAATCTCCTCATTGAATGACTCCTCAAAAATAATCTCCTCATGAAAGATATGGAAATTACAAGATTGCAGACATTGATCGACGCATACATGAAGGCGGAGACTACTCCTGAGCTTGAAGCGGAGCTTAAGAGATTGGTCGCCGAGGTTGACGATGCAGGGTTGCCGGGACCGCTGGCTGCCGATGTGCGGCTTGTGCGTATGTTGCTTGGCGATTCCGCATCCATTCCTATGCCTGAAGATTTTGGCGCACAGCTTCTGCAAAAGGTAGATGCACTCGAGCAGGAAGAGACGAAAGCCAATTCTCCGGCTTTCAGGCTGCGTCGCCGCCTGTTGCGTCTTGCCGCCGCCGGAGTATCGGTAGCAGCCGCGGTACTTTTGTTGTTCTTTGCCGGACAGGATGCCGTAGACAAAGGTATAAACACAGCTCAGACCTCTACCATAGCTCACAATATTCCGGCTGCAAAAGTGGAAAAAGCTACAAATGGCAGCGAAGAGATGCCAAAGCGACTTGCCTCAAATTCCCGGAATACCGTTGTTGCCGGAGCAGAGGGGATGATAACCGGAAAAACTTCTTCCAGGAAGGTAAAAAAGACTACATGTATTGAACATGGAGCTTCTGTTCCTGCAACGGAGGTAGAAACGGAACAAGGCGTTCTGACGATTACTGAATATTACGATCATGCAGCCTCAGCCCAAACCGAGAATGCTGATTACGCAAATGCTCCCGTGGTGATACGCACAGAGTGGGGGGAATCCCTGACTTATGAGTCACTGGATCAGTCGCCGGAAGCCTTGGCCATGATGGAACAGGCTTTCCAGCTGCTGAACACTTCCAACCAGGAATTGGAACAGGGATTTGACGATTCAAAACAGATTATTAAAACCACCATAAAAGGAATAGAGAAATGAAAGGTCATATCAATACGGCGTCGGCAAAGCGTCGCATAGGATTTCTGCTGCTTGCGTTGATGTGCGTTCTGTTGTCGGCTCCGTCGCAAGCCATCGCCAAAGAGCCGGAAAGATTGTTCGAGTCGTTGCAGGCCACTCCCAACATAACAATCATATATGTATCAGGCGAGGCATTACAGTGTGGCATCGGTATCCCTAAGAAATCGCCTGTGTCGTTGTTCCTGGAAGGAAGCAACCTTACCAGCTTCGAGATGGTGAAAGCGCAGTTCGACGGTAAGGAGAAACGTGCCATAGTGGAGTTGGGCAACGAGATAGTCAAAAGAAATAAATTCTCTGTGCTGACCGAGGTACAGGAAGGTTTCGACTCCGGTTTCACAAGGATATATTTCAAGCCGGCGAACCAGACAGGCAGAGCATCGCAAGTATTCATCTTCCAGTCAACCAACAGCTTCGGCGCAACTCTCATCAACATGACGGGCAGCATAGACCTGGCCAAGATTTTCAGTCGTAGTAACCTTGTAGACATAGGCAAACTCAATCTTGCCAATTACCTGGCTGGCTTCAGAGGTCTCCTCTGAAACCCCTTGCTTTGCCGGCTATAAGACCCCGACACCGTTGCCGACACGACAGCCTGGGTTGAAAACCTTGACAAACTGTTGAACGAGAATCTCGACAAGTTCAAGAAGCCGTTCGACAACTCCGCAACAGTCTCCGCAAGCTGAAAGACCATGTGTTCCACTCCCTGACAGATGCGCAGGTGCCTTCCCATAATAACACCTCGGAAGGAGGCATAAGGATCCTGAAAGTAAGAGGTTGTTTAAAAATAAAAGTGAATTTTGGGTGTCTGTTTTTTAGGCAAAAACCTTTTAAGC